>JAKPKF010000423.1 GCA_029553845.1 bacterium
ATTTAGTATTTGCTAAAGAAAGGGCTGTCAGTTTTTATTGACAGCCCTTTCTTGCAAAAGGATCTATTTATAAATACGGATCATTTATCTACCCAACTCCAATTGCTTTTAACGCAGCAGATAATGGATCAGAATAAAAGATTGGATCTACCTTTTCTAAAAGGTCACCAGGCACTTCTAATACTTGTCGTTTATTGCTAATAGGGATTAATACCTTTTTCGCACCATTATCAACAATAACTTGTAAGGGTTCCACTAGCGAACGTAGAGGTAATATTGATCCCTGAATTGTCATCTCCCCTAATACCACCAAGCCGCCAAGCGTTGGTTTGTCTCTTAAAAGAGAATAGAGAGCAATAAAGAAAGCCACTCCGCCTTGAGATCCTTCTTTGGTTTGCATTAAGTCGACCATTTGGACATGAAAATCATAACTATCCATATCGCGCTCAATTCCTAATCGATTCTTATTGGCGCGCATATAATCGAAAGCAGTAATAATAGATTCTTTCATCGTTCTATCTGGACTGCCTGTAATCCGCAATTTTCCCGCCCCCCTCATTCTGGATACTTCTACACGAGTCAATGCTACTAAATCGTTATCAGTTAAGGACGCGGTATAGATACATCCAGGAGTTAATGGATCTTGAGCGATTAAGTTCCGCCCTCCTTCTTCAGGCACTCCTACATAATACTCTCTCATTGTTTCGCTATCGATGTATGAAAAAGAAGTCTGATAATATTCGAACGCCCCCATTTTTTTGAGTTGTTCTTTTACTCTTCTCCGCCCCTCAAGAGCAATTTCCAGGTATTCCTGTGTTTCTTCTTTTGTTGGATCTCCACCTGGATGTAAAAGCTTTATTAGTCCGGATACTGTTCTACGGACTGCTTTTGCATCCCTTGTGTTTAGATCTGTACCAAGTGAGAAATATCGATCAAGTACATCTGTATAATTTCGACGGCGCAATTCGCGGAAGGCTTCAGCAATATAATCAACAACAAATCCATAATGATCTGTCATGAATTCATTTCTCATTTTGGGCAATTCCCATCCTGGGAGATAGTAATGAATTCGATCAATCAAAGCCATATCTTGCATTTCTTCAGGTAATGGTTGAAGTAAAGTGGATGTCCTCACCA
>JAKPKF010000442.1 GCA_029553845.1 bacterium
GGAGAATTGGATGATGAAAACTTATCAATACTAATTTCTAAATCTTATATAGAACAAATCGGTTATCTTACACCGGAAGGTTATTGGGATTTTAATTGGGAACAAGATAGGTTTGTAATTAATGGTATAACGTATAAGCCTTCTGGAGATACTCAGACTGCTCAGGCAAAGGATGAGGCCCTAGTTTTCATGGTTATCCTAAAGAGAGACCGAGATACCAAAATTGAATTTGTAGAATAAAACATTAAGTGTATGGCAAAGATGTTAGTACTGAGGTGGACCCCAATTACTACTTCCAGTGGAATCTGGTTTGATAGTAATCTGGTTATCCTTAATGGTACATCTGGAGTTCATATTGAAATGAAAGGTAATGGCAATGATGTAACGGCATTTCAATCAATGACCGGAAACAAATTTGTCACCTGCTTTCAAGATTACTTCGGTGATATCTGGGATAAAATAATACCTCATCCTGGTATAGGCCAGGTAATGAAATTCCGTGTAAATAAGCTTCCCGATTATGCTTGCATACGGGGGGATATAGAAGACGGTGGAGATGTAGATCCAGAAAATCCGAATATACCAATGAATGCCTTCTGTGGTTCAGAGGGAGAACCATTCAGGGATATAGATTCGGAATTCTTACTGGGTCGTCAACGTTCAGTAATTAATCCTTAAATTTTATAAATATGTATGTAAGTAAATATTACACCTGCGAAGAGATTGACCAGCGGTTGTTACAGGGTTACTATGATGACTTTGTTCGTGCTGGCTTTGGGGGAACTATAAATGAGTTCTGGGCTTTCGTACTTTCTATCAAAAATAAGGTAGATAAGAAGGAAGGATATGACTTATCTAAGAATGACTTCACTGATGAGTTAAAAGCTAAACTTGATGGCATTGAAGAACATGCAAACTACATCACTAAGGTATCTCAGCTTGAAAATGACTTAAAGTATCAAACTGAGGAAGAAGTTAAACAGATGATTAGTGATTTGGTTGATGGTGCAGATGATGCTCTTGATACTCTTAAAGAGTTAGCAGAAGCTTTGGGTAATGACCCCAACTTTGCAACTACTATCACTAATAAATTAACCGACCTTCGTACTGCCTTAACTGAAGAGGTTAATCGGGCTAAGGAAGCTGAAGCTGCCTTGGGTGCTGCAGTAGCCGCAGTTCAGGATAACCTCGAATATGGGTTAGACCAAATCAATAAGAAGATTGATACGGTTAAGGCAGACTTAAAAGCTGAAATCGACAGAGTTGAGAAGAAGGTAGATAAGAATGCCGAAGACATCAAAGACCTTGAAGATAAGGTAAATCAAGGTAATGGTGAACTTGAGAAGGAACTCAAGGACCTTATCCAAAAGGAAAAAGATGAACGTATTGCTGCCGATAATGAGATTAAGGAAAGTGTAAATGACCTTAAAACTCTCCATATCAATGATAAGGCATCCCTTGAGTCAAAGATTGCAGAAGAAACTGCAAATCGTACTAACGCAGATACTGTACTGGATTCTAAGATTAACGAAGAAATCACTAATCGCCAGGCAGATACTTTAGCTCTTCAAGGTAAAATTGACCAAGAGAAGGTAGACCGTCATTCTGAGGACCAAGTTCTTCACAATGAAATCTCTAAAGAGGTAACAGACCGTACCAATGCAGATAATGCTCTTCAAGGTAATATTGATAAAGAAGTTCAGGCCCGTACTGTTGCAGACCAAGTATTACAGAACAATATCGATTCAGAGGCTACTACTCGTGCTGCTCAGGATTTAGTTCTTGAACACAAAATCGAAGATGTAAAAGAGCAGGGTGTAGAAGACAAGGAGCAATTGCTTAATGCTATTGCTGCCGAGGCTGCTGCTAGAGAAAAGGGTGATAAAGACCTTGATGCTAAGAAGGTAGATAAACGTGAAGGTTATTCTTTGACTAAGAACGACTTTACCGATATACTCAAAGCTAAACTTGATGGAATTGAGGAAAAGGCAAATTATATTACGCATCTTTCTCAGCTTATCAACGATTCTGGTTTCCAAACTGAGGAAGAGGTAAATGCAGCTATCCAAAAGATTATTGGTTCTGCTCCAGAAGTACTTGATACTCTTAAGGAAATTGCTGATGCCCTTGGAAATGACCCCAACTTTGCTGCTACCATTACCAAGAAATTGGCTGCAATCACAGAACAGGTTAACCAAGAAATCGAAGACCGAATTGCGGGTGATGAGGCAAACAGTGCTGAGGTAGCTGCTGAAGTTCAAGCTCGTAAGGATGCTGATACAGCTCTTGAAACTAAACTGAAAGAATATGTAGACAATAAGTCTGCTATTGGTGATGCTGCTCTTGGAGTTGTAAAAGACAATCTTAACAAGGAAATCCAAGACCGTAAAGATGCAGATGCCGCAATTCAATCTAGCTTGGATAAAGAGATTGCCGAAAGAAAGACTGCAGATGAAGCCTATACTCAAAGTCTGGCTAACGTTAACCAACGTATTTCAGACTTGGCATTGAGTATGCAAGAGTCTATCAATACATTGCGTAATGAGCTTACTGAGCAGGTAAATGCAAATACTACTGCTATTGCCACTAACCAACATAGTATTGAAAGAAATTCAGAGGCAATCACAAACTTAACTAAGACTGTAGGTGATAACTACAAGGAAGTTAAGGATATGATTAACGAAGAAATCATTGATCGTACTAATGCTGATAGTGCCTTGAGTTCTCGTATCGATACTCTCAATATCGACCTTAATACTGAGAGTGTAGAAAGAAAGGCTGCCGACCAAGTTCTCCAGGTTAACTTAGATAAAGAAGTAGCAGACCGTACTGCAGCTGATAAAGCTTTGAGTACTGAGTTTACTGCTAAGTTGGATAATACCAAGCAAGCTTTGAAATCCGAAGTAGCTAATATTAACACTAAGCTTGAACAAGAAAAGGAAAATCGTATTGCTGGTGATAATGCTTTGGGAGTTCGTATTGATTCTCTAGAGGCAGGTAATACCGATGCTATGAATGAACTAAAAGCAAAGGTAAATGCCAACACTACTGCTATTAATGCAGAGAAAGACCGAGCAATTGCCAAAGAGACTTCTCTTGAGGCCAAGATTGATACCAACCTTCAGAATCACAAGGATGATATGGCTGGTATTAATAAGGATATCCTTACCGAAAAGAATGACCGCTTAGCTGGAGATACTTTACTTCAAACCAATATCGATAAAGAATCAACTGAAAGAGCTAATCAAGATACTCTTATCAGTAATGCTGTTGCTCAGGAGAAAGCAGATAGAATTGCTGCAGACCAGGCAATGGACGATAAGAAGGTAGATAAGGTAGATGGCAAGGTACTTTCTTCAAATGATTTCACTGACTTGCTGTATGCCAAGTTGGATGGCATCGAAGAACATGCAAACTATATCACTAAGGTTTCTCAGTTATTAAACGATTCTGACTTTCAGAATGCAGAACAAGTAGAGGCTGCAATCCAAAATATTATTGGTTCAGCTCCTGAAGTATTGGACACTTTGGCAGAGATTGCTAAGGCTCTCGGTGATGATCCCAACTTTGCAGCAACTATGACTGCTAAGCTTACAGAGTTGGAGAATAAGCTTGAAGCCGAAAAGAACTTACGAGAACAGGGAGATAATACTTTACAACAATCATTCACTAACCTGAGTAATACTCTTACTACTACGGTAAATGAGCTGAGAACTTTTGTAAGTGAAACTCGTACAGAGTTGTTAACTTCCCTGAATGCTACTAATGCTCTGGTAACTCAGAATACTGCTAATATCCAACGTAACCTGGAATTAATCCAGGGTATTCAGGATAATATCAATGGTAATTATACGGCCATTACGGATCTGTTAAATAACGAAATTGCTGCTCGTAAAGCTGAAGATATTCGGTTGGAAGCAAAGATTGATCAGAATACTTCTGACCTTAATACAGAGAGAGAGGAAAGAAAGGCCGCAGATAAAGTTCTCCAGGATAACATCGATGCAGAAGAAGCTGCCCGTATTGCTGCCGATACAGCTTTGGGTAAACGTATCGATAAAGAAATTCAGGACAGAACCGATGCTGATACTGCCTTAGATAATAAATTCACTAACATTACCGATGACCATGAAGAAAGATTGGAAGCTGAAGAAGGTACTTCCGATGCTTTGCCAGACACCATGGTTACCGATGTTAGTACTGTAACCCGAACAGATACTCAGCTTTCTTTCAAAGTAAAGACTTCAACCAAGGATAAGGCAAATAACCAATATGGTGAAGAAGTAGAAGCTACCAAGAATTTACTTCCGGTAACTCAAACTCTTGCTGGAGTTATGTCTGCAGCAGACAAGGTTAAGTTAGATGGGTTAGACCCAAATTCTTTAACTGATCTCTCTGCAGCTTCTGATGCTAATAAGGTAACAGTAACCGTAACTAAGGATAACGGTTTGAATGCTGATACTACCGAAACTTTCGATTTGCCTCAGGTATCGGCTACTAAGGCTGGTACGATGACTGCGAAAGATAAGGTAGAATTGGATAGAATCTCTACTGCTAACTTTGCCCTTGGTGCAGTAACTCCCAATGAAACTACTGTTGGCATAGCTGCTACTAAGACCGTAGTTGAAGATGGTACAGTAGAACAGAATCCTATTACATTGCCTGCCTCTACTGCAGAGAAAGCTGGTGTACAAACTGCAGCAGATAAGAAGCTGTTTGATTCTATACCAGATAATATTATTATCTTATCTGGTGATAAACCAGTTGAGGTAGGTCAACAAAGCAGTCATGTTACTTTAACTCATAATTTCTCTTCTAAAAAAGAAGAGGGTATTTATACTCATGAGCCTGAAGATTATAAGACTACTTATATCCCAGCAGCTACTACAGAGAAAGCTGGTGTAATGACCGCCCAAGATAAAGTTAATCTGGATGAGACATTACCCAATGCTATTGCTCAAGAGGTTCAGGACCGTAAAGATGCTATCGAAGCTTTGGACGGTAAATCAGAAGCCGCTCTTGCTCAAGAAGTAGCTGATAGAAAAGCTGCAGATACTGCTTTAGATACCAAGTTTACTAAAGCTGTAAACGATGAAGCAACTGCTCGTACTTCTGCTGATACTGCATTGGGTGCAAGGATTGATAAGGAGATTGCCGATAGAACTGCGGCAGATACTACCCTTGAAACTAAGTTACAGAATAATATTAATACTCTAGAAGCTAAACATGATGCCTTTGTAGCAACTAAGGGTAAGGCTGATGGCTTTGCTCCATTGGATGGGAAGGGGTTAGTACCTGCTAACCATTTGCCTTCATATGTAGATGATGTACTTGAAGTATATGCTACCTATGATGTAAGCCCCACTGGAGGTCTTACTAATGTTCAATTGTATACGGATGCAGGTCACCAAACTCCCGTAGTTGGAGAATCTGGTAAGATTTATATAAATGTTGCCGATGGTGAACCTCCATACCAATTCCGTTGGTCAGGTACTAAATTCGTAGACAGTAATACTTCGTCTCTTATCATTGGGGAAATCGCAGGTACTGCTTTCGAAGGTAGTAGAGGTAAGCATCTTGAGGATGTGGTATCTAGCATGCCTAAAAATTTAATTAGTAAGGTTTCAATAGCTAACAAAAATAAGCGTAATGTTATTATCTTATGTAACTATTCTGCTACGGATGGTCAAGGGCATTACATTGATAAACCCGATGGGATGGTAATCCCTCTAACCCCAGCCACTACTCAAGAAGCTGGTCTGATGGATGCCGATAGTGTAATAAAGCTTAATCAAACCTTACCAGATGCTATTGAAGCTGAACAAGAGGCCCGTATTGCAAAAGATAATGCTCATGATACCTTTAATAGTTCTCTTCCAGGAATTATTCTTACTGGATTCACTCTTACCCATAATTCAACTAATGTAAGAGCTACTCTTAATAATAAAACTAAGAGTGCAGAGGGTAAGACTTATGAAGGTGCTACAGATTTAATTAGAGATATACTTGCAGCAACTAAGACTACTGCAGGTGTAATGACTGCAGCAGATAAGACTAACTTGGATAATACCGTACAGGGGTTGGCAAATGAGATTACCAATAGAACTAATGCCATCAATGCTCTTCGTACAGAATTGAAAACTTACGTTGACGATTTGATTGCCGATACTGGTTCAGATGTAACTGCCTTAGAAACTAAGGTAAATAATCACATTGCCAATAAATCTAATCCTCATACAGTTACTAAAACTCAGGTTGGATTGGGTAATGTTAATAATACTTCTGATGCTGATAAGCCAGTATCTACTGCTCAAGCTACTGCTATTGCTGATGCTAAGGCTGCAGGTACTACTGCTCAGACTTCTATCAATAGTCATGCAGGTAGAAAGGATAATCCTCATACAGTAACTAGAGCTCAATTGGGATTGGCAACTACTGACCAGGTAGTATTTGCTAAGACTACTGCTCCTTCCGGTTTCTGGAAAGAGTCTTCCGATGAAAGATTGAAATCTAACATCAAACCATTAACCCATACTTTGGAACAGATTTGCAGTATACCTACAGAATCCTTTATCATGGATGGTAAGGAAGATGAAGGTACCATTGCACAAGGTTTGGAAGCAGCAGGGTTTAACCATTATGTGGAAGAAGACCCAAGAACTAAGGATTCAGTTCCTAATCCTGAGGAATTCGAAACGGTTGTTATCGACGGTGAAGAATATGTATTGGTAAAACAAGTTAAGTACCATAAGATGTCTACTCTGGCAATCGAAGGTATTAAACTTCTTTACGAAGAGATTAAGGCTTTGAAGGCTGAAATCTCAGAACTCAGAAATCTTAAAGATGTAGATTAATATGGGAGAGATAGCAACATGGAGTGCTGTCAAAACTAAAGTAGGCCTTGGTAAGACAGGTAATGACTGACCTACCAAGGCTGAATTGTTAGCACTCGCCTCTACAGGAACGGGGGAAAGTTACGTTGGCTTGGAAATCTCCAATGCTAGTTCCTATGGTAATAACGAAGCTGTTAAACTCGAAGATATTCATAAGGTAACTTATAAGTATACATTCACTTTGAGATACTTCAGTATAAGTTTTGATGCTTTAGGTAACCCCAGTAGTTCTAATTTTGGTTTTGAGTTTACCAGTACGAAGCAGAAATATTGGGATAATGTAGCTAATGGGTCTGCTGTTAGTGTTAATTACGTAATAAACAGTAAACCAAGTTGGATTACTAACTATAGTAAGCCGGCAGATGGAAAGCCTTGGAAAGCTTCAGAGAATCTAGACCTAACCTCAAGGTCTGGTAAGGGGTTGGCTACTCAATCTGAATCTGGTAAAACCGTGGAATTCACATTTACCCAGGCAGCAGCATCTCAAAGTTGGTCTCAAACATTCTCAGTGAATCCCACTTCTCTGTCTTTTGGGGCAACTGGAGGAACAAAAACATTTACTGTAACCTCTTATAAACAGGAATACCGAAATGGACATACCTATGGTAATCAAATTCCCTTAAGTTATACCAGGGCTAATACCGGAGTTACCGGTACTGGTACTTCAGTAACTATGGCAAATAATACTTCTACTTCGGCAAAGTCGGGGTGGCCTGGCAGAAGAGCATCCGTAACCCGGCAGCAGGCTTGGAG
>JAKPKF010000445.1 GCA_029553845.1 bacterium
GGAAAGATGCCTTCATAGCATTTTTCCTCATAGGAAGAAGATATAGATCACCAAAGCTATACACATCTGAGATCCATTCCTTAGGGAATGGGTCATAAAAGTAGAAGTTGTTAATTCCCAATGCTTTAACCTTCCTAAGCACTTCGGGGCGTTTTTTCCCATTTCCAATAATTATGAAATTACAATCTGCAAATTCCTTTGCGACACTTATCACAGTATCAAAGTCTTGATTAATACCAATATTTCCAGAATAGACGATACTCTTCTTGCTCCAGTCTATTTCCTTCAGAACCTCGTAAATTCTATTCTTCTCTTTGGGTACATAAGAAAGCTCATCAGTATCAACCCAGTTGGGTATCACTTTAATATCACTATGAGTCATAGGATTTATTTTGTTATAGAAGTCAGTACAAATAGTGACAACTACGTCTGCTGCATTATAAGAAGCCTTTTCAAGCCTGCGTAAAATTCTATATGGATGTTCGCTAAAGTAGGGGATCAGCGAGTCAGGGAAAAGATCTTGCACATTATAGACAATCTTTGACTTTTCATTTACTACAGACCTTATCGGAATTGACATCAGTGGCGGTGTTGATTGGCAGAAAATTGCAGAAAAGTGACTACTCCTGTTTTTTAGGTAGATTGTTACTGTAAAAATAAAAGTAGCATACTCAAGTATTTTCGATAGTAAACCACGCCGTCGTACAAAAGGATTTCTTTTTCTAATGACTGAGATAGGAATGAGCTTACTGTTGCTTTGCATATCCCCTACCAACGCAGTTGCCCCTCTTATTTCATTAGTGATAACTGTAATATCAAAGTATTGACCAATATACTCCGCAAGGTCCTTAATCAGACCAACATTTGCTGCGATGTCAGGATAATAGTATTCCGTAACTATTAAGACTCGTTTTTTCATTACTGGTTAACAAAATGGCTAAGAAAGTCGGTGTAAGTATTCTTAATGCCATCTTGCAGGGCAATTTTTGGCATCCATCCCATATTCATGATTCGAGAGACATCGAGTAGTTTTTGCGGAGTGCCGTTCGGCTTGGTGGTATCCCACACCACTTCACCAGTATACCCAATAATGCTGGCCACTAGTTCAGCTAATTCGCGAATTGTGATATCAGTACCTGTACCAACATTGATGATTTCGCCAATGTCAGATGCGTTCTTATTCTCCAATAGAAAGATGATTGCTTCCGCCAAATCATAAGAATGGAGAAATTCGCGTCGCGGTGAACCATCACCCCACAAAACCACGCTCTTTCCAGACTGTTTTGCTTCGTGGAACTTGCGTATAAATGCCGCAAGCACGTGTGAATTCTCA
>JAKPKF010000490.1 GCA_029553845.1 bacterium
CCACTTCTGATAGAAATCAGTCCACCATTCATCAAGCGGCTGTTCCATCTTCAGTTTAGTGTTTAACGCATTTTGTAAATCTTCAGGTAACTTACCAGATTCAGATGCAACAGAGTCAAGGAAACCAATCAACTGTTTTTCACTGTCTTGTAACCCATCATCAAAGTTGATAAACGGTTTAGAAAGATTATAACCCGTTTTCATCTTATTCATAATGGTAGCATCAATAGCAGCCCATTCATAAAGAATTAGATCAAATTCTTTTCTAAATTCTTCATGGAAGACAGAAAATGGTTTAGATTCCTTTACTTGTGCTTCCAGGGTTTTTTTCAGTTTATCAGGGATTTCACCACCATTCTGTTCAATGATGGTCTGCACTTCACCAACAAACTGTTTCTCTTCATCTGAAAGATCAGATAAATCAACTATATCTTTGGTAACTTCAAATGCCTTAAACTGCATCTGATTATCATCAGACATATTCTTCATGTCTAACTTACCAAAAGATTCATCAAACTTCTTCTTAAAGACATTGGCACTTTCTACAGCACCATCTTCCATTGTCTTATAAACGTCTGATAATCCAGATTCAGCACCTTCTTTAATACCATCAGTTACCGCTTTACCGGCAGGTTTAGATTTCTCTTTAACTTCTGGTGCTTTACCTGTAATACCATCGATGAAACCTTTAACAAATGCTGCACCTGCTTCTACAGCCGCTTTGATTGCATTAACAATAAACTCTTGGATTCCACCGTTTAAGATCCAATCAATAAGTGAAGAACCAACATTCGGTGCAGCATCAATGATTCCCTTACAGAAATCAATGATCATACGGAATCCAGTTTCAAGCATCTTAAGCGGTAAACCACCCACTAACCTGATGATTCCACCAATAAGACTACCTAAAGCGTTGAATAGTCCGTTTACATCACCATTAATAAATGCATCAAATAAATTAGAAACACTACCAAAGATTACACCAAACGTCTCACTAATAAAATCAGTAAGAATTTTAATATGATCCATTATGAATGCGATAGCATCGGCAGTAATATCTCTGATTCCAAACCAATTATTCTTCCAGGCAAACCAGAGTGCGGTAACTGCCGCCACAATTAAAGCAATCCAACCAATCAAGGGTAATAATGCTGCAATAGCACCCATAATTGCAGGAATAGCAGCGGTAAATGCTCCACCTACACCTGTAATAGCACCATAAATACCAGAAAGTCCACCTAAGAGCAACTTCTGAACTGCACCACCAACACCAAGTGCCTTAAATGAACCTACAAAAGATGCAATACCACTCTTGACAACAGTTAAAGGACCATTTATATTTAGTAAGGAAGTAACAAAAGAACCCATTGATTCTTTGATACTCATTATATTTTTACCGAAAATTACCGCTTCAGGATTGAGTGTAACCATCCCTGCACGTAAGATACCAAT
>JAKPKF010000491.1 GCA_029553845.1 bacterium
CGATTACTCTATGGACATATAGGACAACCCCACTGTCCAAAGTGTGGTTCTCCAATTCAATCACAAACCATTCAACAAATAACAAATAAAGTGATCAAAGAGATCTCTAACACCTCAGAGGTTACACAGATTGTTTCACCCATCATTAAAAACAGAAAAGGTGAATTTACTGCTCTTTTAAACAAACTCCTTTCAAAAGGGTTCTTAAGAGTCATTATCGATGGAAATACATATCTTCTTGACGATATTGAGGATATAAAACTAGAGGAAAACAATAAACATACAATAGATTTGGTAATAGATAGAATAGATTCAACCAAATTGGATAAGAAAAGACTCACAGATGCTATAGAGTTAGCAATTACACAGTCAAATGGTGAAGTAAAAGTGCTACTAAAAGACAAAGAACTCTTTTTCTCAGAGAACAACACATGTCCAAAATGCGAAATATCCTACCCAAAGATTACCCCAGCATCCTTTTCATTCAATGCACCAGAAGGAGCATGCCCAAAGTGTGCGGGATTGGGTGTTTTGAAAGAGATAGATATCAATTTGATATACAATCCTATCTTGACAATACTAGAGGGTGGCATTTTTCCATGGAGTAACAGAACTAGCAAAGACTCATGGACATTGCGAATATTAAGGGAAATCGCCAAAGAACACGGCTTTAACCTCACTACACCAATTGGTAGATACCCAAAAGAGATTTTTGACTTAATTTTCTATGGGAATGGAACAAAAGATGCATACACAATCGAATACACAAATAGATTCGGTAGAACTAGACTCTATGAAGCTAAATACGAGGGTGTCATCCCAGAATTAGAGAGGAGATACAGAGAAACATCCTCAGATTATGCTCGTTTTGAAACAGAGAAGTACATGAGAGAGAATATATGCCCAGTATGCGAGGGGAAACGACTTAAACCCTACTCCTTGGCTGTAACTATCGGGGGGAAAAATATAGATGAGATTACTAATATGCCTACAAAAGATGTCCTAACATTCTTTAAGACCCTAGAACTAAAAGGAAGCAAGAAAGATATTGCAGAACCAATAATTAAAGAGATAAATCAAAGATTAAATTTTCTAGAAAATGTAGGCTTAAACTACCTTTCATTATCTAGAAAAGCTAATACACTCTCAGGAGGAGAATCTCAAAGAATTAGGTTAGCTTCTCAAATAGGAACTGGATTATCAGGAGTCCTCTATGTCCTTGATGAACCATCCATTGGTCTTCATCAAAGAGATATCTCAAAACTCATTACCTCTTTGAAAGATCTAAGGGATGCAGGAAATAGCATAATTGTAGTTGAACATGACGAAGAAATGACAAAGAGTGCCGATTGGATTCTAGATATTGGTCCTTTTGCAGGCAAGCACGGTGGAAGTATCGTTGCTAAAGGTACTTTAGACGATATTAAGCATAGTAACTCGTTGACTGCGAAGTACCTCAACAAAATCCTCTCTGTCGGCCAAAACATTCCTCAATCAATAATCAATACTGATGGAAAGAAAATTTCTTTAAAGGGTATAAAAACTCATAACTTAAAAAATCTAGACCTAACTATCCCTCTAAACCAACTAATTTGCATAACTGGTGTTTCTGGCAGTGGGAAGTCTTCACTGATAGCGGACACCCTTTATCCAGTATTAGCAAATAAAATATCAAGGTCTCAGCTTCAGGAAGGAAATTATGACTCAATTGAAGGTTTGGAACATATAAATCAAGTAATAAATATCGATCAGTCTCCTATCGGAAGGACCCCTCGCTCAAATCCAGCTACATACACAGGTGTATTTACTCAAATAAGAGAAATCTTCGCTCAAACCAATGAAGCACAAGCAAGAGGATATAAAGCTGGTAGATTTAGTTTTAATGCTAAAGGTGGAAGATGTGAGAAATGCCGTGGTGACGGTGTTTTGAAGATAGAGATGCAATTTCTACCAGACATGTACATTACTTGCGACGAGTGTAATGGTAGTAGATACAACGAAGAAGCCCTTCAAATAGACTTTAAAGGCAAGAATATCTCCGACATACTTAACATGACCGTTGAGGAAGCTTTAGAGTTTTTCAAAAACATCCCATCTATATATCGAAAGCTTTCTGTCCTCAATGAGGTTGGTCTTGGATATATAGAACTTGGACAATCTGCACTTACCCTTTCTGGTGGAGAATCCCAGAGGGTAAAGCTTTCCAAAGAGCTGTCCAAGATATCTAGAGGTCACACTTTATACATCCTTGACGAACCCACTACAGGATTACACTACCATGATGTAGACAAACTCCTTGTAATTTTACGAAATCTTGTTAAAAAGGGTCATACAGTAATCATCGTTGAGCATAATATGGATATTGTCCGACATTCAGATTGGATAATTGATCTCGGACCAGAGGGCGGAGACCAAGGAGGCTACATTATAGCCCAAGGTCCAGTCTCGGACATCATAAAAAGCAAGACAAGTTGGACAGGAAAATATCTTAAAAAACACATTAGTGAAACTTCAGGATAGTAAACTAGATAGCCATGCTTCCTGTACATCAAAATAGCTAGGTATAAAAAATGACCCCATTTTGTATTTTCTTTTTACTAAAAACATTTTCCAAAGATAAGACGATACAAATACAAAACTTCTAAATCTGGGAAAGTTCAGATAGTTTTAACAAAATCTGCATTACTCTTTTTTGAAATTTCCTAATGTTCCACTTAGTACGATACCGAAAACACCCACTCCTCCTTACTTTCTTTTCCACAGATTATACACTTACCAGAGGAGCCTATACCTTCCTTGGTGAGACATCTTGTGGTAGCTTTGGTTTCACTCTTTATCTTCTCTTCACACTCGCTGTTACCACACCAATGTGCTAATACAAATCCCTTCTCACTGCTGAGTACAGCCTTTAGCTCTTCATATGACCCTACTCTATGGGTTTTTGATACTAAAAGCTCCTTTGATTTACTCAACAAAGAGTCCTGGATGCTCTTGAGCATTGTCTCTACAGCATCCTCTATCTTTTCTATACCAGCATTCTCTTTTTCTCCAGTATCTCTTCTTACAAGAACTGCTTGACTGTTTTGAATATCTTTTGGCCCTACCTCTATTCGAACAGGAACACCTTTCTTCTCCCATTCGTTGAATTTAAATCCTGCAGACACATACTCTCTGTCGTCAATTTCAACTCCCTCAATGTCACCTAGGCTCTCTTTTATGTCTTTACAATAACTAAGGACCTTTTCTTTCTCATCTTCGTTAAAGATAGGTATAATGACCACTTTTACAGGAGATATCGTTGGTGGTAATACTAATCCGTTATCGTCGCTGTGAGTCATAATCATAGCTCCCATCATTCTTGTACTTACTCCCCAGCTATTCTGATACGGATATTTCTTCTCACCATCCTTGTCAGTAAACATAATTCCGAATGCCTTTGCAAAATTCTGTCCAAGATCATGAGAAGTACCAAACTGAAGAGCTTTTCCGTCCTGCATCATAGCTTCTATACCGTATGTATCTACAGCTCCTGCAAATTTCTCAGATTCAGATTTTTTACCAGAGATAGTCTCCATTGCAAGATACTCTCTAGCAAAATCACTATACATTTGAAGCATATCTGCGACTTCTTTTTTAGATTCTTCATCGTTTGGATATACTGTATGACCTTCCTGCCAGAGAAATTCTGCCGTTCTTAAAAATGGCCTAGTCCTTCTCTCCCATCTTACAACATTTGCCCATTGATTAATTTTCAATGGTAAATCTCTCCAAGAGGATATCCATCTAGAGAAAGTATCGTACATTATGGTTTCCGATGTTGGTCTAACTATTAATTCTTCCTCTAGTTTAGAGCTTTCATCTACTACTACACCCTTTCCATCCTCAGATTCTTTTAATCTGTAATGGGTTACAATGGCACACTCCTTTGCAAAGCCTTTTACATGGCTAGCTTCTTTAGAAAAGAAGGATTTAGGTATGAATATTGGAAAATATGCATTCTTGTGACCACTTTCTTTAATCCTTCTGTCCAACTCTTTCTGTATTAACTCCCATATAGCATATCCGTATGGCTTAATAACCATACAACCTCTTACATATGAATTTTCTGCTAATTCCGCCCTCTCAATGACATCCAAATACCATTGGGAATAGTCTTGGTCTCTTTTTGTTATACCTTTGTTTGACATATGCCTATTCTACTATATTTCCTGCACAAATTTAAACTATCTTTCCTTCAAAACCCCAATGTTGTGCAGCCTTAGCAAGTGCAGAATCTGGATTTTGAATTATCCACTCGTCTATATTTCCTCTACCCAAAGCAATATCTCTGGCCTGTACAACTGCCTCCACACCAGCCTCAATACCCCATGGATGTCCTAGAACTCCTCCACCACACTGTATTATTATGTCTTCTCCTAGTTGTTTTATCGACTCACCAATAGTTCCTGGGTGAAGACCACCAGAAGCTACATGCCATACAGGCTTCATCCCATACCAATTCTGTCCCAATGTCATTGAACTTGCTGGTGTTACATCCAATTGCAATGTATCCCTAATTAATTTTGGTTCACCGTAATTTTCCATCTTGGTTTTTGGAGCACCACCATGCATTGAGTCTACACCTAAAAGACGCATTAACTTAGCCAAAACTACCATAGACATAGAAAAATCCGCTATGTATCCCTTGTCATATACACCACCTCCAGAATCTCTGTCAAAAAGACCATGCATAGCTCTATGTGCATGTATAGCTAGACCTGGATTTTTTAATCTCATTGTATGGACAGCAGAAAATCCAGTAACAACAACATCCAACATCATCCATCTCCCACCTTGTGCCTTTATACGGTCTGCCCTCTCAATCATCGTATCAAAGTTTGAATGAGTAACATTACAAAGATAGAATTTCTTTTTTCCAGATTTCTTCTCAATGTCTCTCTGAACAGCATGTACAAGATCACATCTATCTTCAAATTTATTGAAAAACAAACTAGTTAGATTCTCGTCATCCTTAATACCTTGGTATTCGCCATTTGCAGCAGTAAAAAGTATCTTTGCTAATTCTGCCTGCTCTTTAGCTGTCCTCCCTACTTTTGGTTTGGGTACAGTACAAAGAAGAGGACCCTCCTCAAGCTGCATCTGCTCTCTTATCCCACTTATACCAAATTGTGGTCCTGGAAAAGATTGCACAATGGCTTTAGGAAATCGGACATCTAAACATCTAAAAGCTTTAAGCATCTTCATTCCATCAATATTTCCGACAACACCTGCAAGAAGACCAGACATGTTACCAAGTTCAAAAAGCTCCTTCTTGTATGCAATTTTAAATGTTTTAGTCTTGGGTTCAAGATCAAAAGCAATAGCCTTCATCTTGTCGGCCATCTTTACACCTGAGTTTTTTCCAGAATACACACCAGTCCATGTACCAGTTGAACTCTCAGCTGCACATGCAGCTGCTACATCCTCGAATTTTTCCATACCGATACCATCGGCAAGTTCAATATCTAAGAAGGATATTATATAATCCTCATCAGGATTTTTAGGCTTCCATCCCTTAGGAGCAATATATGATGAATGGTTTGAACTAAACATAGGCAGATTCTTCAATGTTATATATCTCCATATTAGAGTAAACCTCTCCTTTTGTAAAATACATATCTAGGATATAATGCGGTATGTTTAAAAAATTCGTAGAAAAATATAATCTCCCCTCCTTTAGATTAAAACAGCTACAAGAGCAGTACTTCATACATAATATCTCCTCTTGGGATGAGCTTACTACATGGTCTAAAGATATGAGAGAGACATTGAAAAAGGAAGTCCCCTTTTCAAAACTTGGAAATATGCAAGAGTTCAGCTCCAGTGATGGAAGAACAGTTAAGCTTCTCTCCTACACATATGATGGATACCCAGTAGAAACTGTCCTGATGAGAAACAAAGATAGAATAACAATTTGCATAAGTAGTATGAGTGGATGTCCTGTTGGATGTAAATTCTGTGCAACAGGAAGGATGAAGAACAACAGGATCCTTGATGAACAGGAGATAATTGATCAAGTAATGTATTTTAAAAGGAAATTAGCAAGGGAAAACGAGAGTGTTACAAATATCGTTTTTATGGGTATGGGAGAGCCTTTACTTAACCTTGAGAATGTTTTGAATGCAATTAAGATACTTACAGATCCAGAGTTAATTGGGCTGAGTAGAAGAAGGATTACCCTTTCTACAGTTGGATATATAGAACAATTGAAAGAATTCTTTAAGGCAAATACAGGTGTAAAGATAGCAATTAGCCTACATGCACCAAACCAGAGGTTAAGAGAATATCTGATGCCAAAAGTGGCTAAGGATAACAGGTTAGATGACTTGATGAAGGTATTAATCGACTACCAAAAGAAGAAAGGCAAGAAGGTTACATATGAGTATATATTAATAAAGGATGTAAATGATTCAGTAGAACATGCAAAGGAGTTAGCAAAGTTACTTAAGAACCAGATTTGTTTAGTTAATCTGATTAATTTTAATAAGTCAGATAATATTCCTTTTGAAGCTACAACAAAGAGAAGGGTTGAGGATTTTCAAACTATTCTTAATTCTAGAGGTATTAATAATACACTTAGATATTCCCATGGTAATGATATTAATGGGGCATGTGGACAACTAGCAAGTATGTCGTAAATAATCTACCTGTATCCATGGTATGGTAAAATGTATTTATGAAGAAAGGTGTCATAACCAAACAAATCGGAGCCTCTCCTGATAACAACGAAAATCAAGTAGCAGATTATTTTGCTAATTTAGGCTACGATGTCTTGTTTCTTTCCATCAGTAAGACAAAGCATAATAATTCACCTGATGTTAAAATATGTGGTAAGAAGTGGGAAATCAAAACCCCAAGAGAGAGTGGCAAATACACAATAGAGCATGCTATTCAGCGTGCCTCAAAACAGTCTGCGAATATCATTATCGATTTACGCCAATGTAAAATGTTAGAAACAAAAGCCTTGGTGAAAATTCAGAAGGAATCAAGTTTACGCAAAGTAATCAAAACAACGCTGGTTATAACTAAATCTAAAGAGCTATTGATTTTAAAAGGAGAGTTTGGTAATATGAAAGTATAGGAATACCCCCTTTGTCGGATGACTTAGGGGGTATTCTTTTTTTATACCCTCTTTCATATTCGTTTAAATATATCGGGGTGACTCGATTTGAACGAGCGACCTCTACGTCCCGAACGTAGCGCTCTAGCCATCTGAGCTACACCCCGTTACTCTTCTTCTCTTTCTTGTAGTCTGCATACTCCTTGATTAAACCAGCTAGTAGTACAGTAAAGTCATCTACATTACCAAGCATAGGTATAGCATCACTTACAAAATCTATTGGAAGTATTAAATATACCAATGCAACAATGATAATCCACCTATCCTTTAAAAATTCCTTTAACATAATATCTTTTTAACAAATTACATCTTCTCTACAACCTCTATACCCAAAAGATTTAGTCCTTCTTTCATAGTTACCATAGTGGCCTCTACCAAACTAAGAAGAAATACCCTGTCATCATCTTGGGCATCAAGTATACGAACATTTTGGTAAAAATTATTAAATTCCTGTCCCAAATCGAACAGATATTGGCAGAGTATTGATGGAGAATAGCCGATACCTGAGTTAAGCACACTATCCCTGTATTTGCTAATCTGTCTAAGTAACTCCTTCGTATAGGGATTCTCCAAACAACTCCCAACACACAGGTTTCCAAGATTCTTAAAATCCGAATCTTTAAGAAGCGAATTTCCCCTTGCATACACATAGAGGAGATATGGTCCCGTATCTCCATCAAATCTAATACTTTTTTCAAAATCAAAAATCACATCCTTACCTACACCTACTTTCAGGAAAGCATATTTTATAGCGGCTTGAGCTATCTTTTCAGCATTTTTCTCCTTCCCACCCTTACCATTCTCCTCCATTATTGCAAGAACCTTATTCTTTGTTTCATCTAACAACCACTGTGCATCTATGATTTTTCCTTTCCTACTGGACATTTTCTCTGCCCCAGGTAGCTTAACCATACCATGCGACATATGGACTGTTTTCTCTGCTAAATCTTTCCTTAACTTACTCAAAGCATCTAACAAAACTTTAAAATACCCAGATTGCTCATTACCAGTAATGATTATTGACTCATCATACTCAACCAATTCACTTTTCTTTATAGCCAATCCCAAATCCTTTGCCTCATAGGTAGGAATCCCATATTTATTTACAAAAACCCTTGTATGAAGACCCTTCTCTTTATCTCCCTCATATATGATTGCTCCATCATCTTCCTTGAAAACACTCCCCACATTGTCCAAAACAATCTTTAAACCACTCTCTCCAACCTCGCTTTCGAAAAAGTAATAGTCAAAAGTAGTCCCTAATCGTTCATATATAGTTTCGAAGTAATCCAAACACCACAATCTTCCCTTTTGGTACATATCTTTAAGATCTACTCCCTCATATACAGGAACCTCTTTCTTCTCTAACTGAGATATAAACATTGAAAAAATGTAGTAGTTAATGGCATCAATCTCCTTTATAGCTACCTCATCTTTATCATCATCGTAATACTTAAATCCAAGCATATATGCCTCTCCTAGATACTTTACTCTCTCAACTAGACTCTTCTGCTCTACATCTTTGAAAGACACTCCATTCTCTTCCATCATCTTGACTATACCCCATAAAGTTTTGGCAACATGAAGACCAACATCCCCTTGGTAGTTAGCCCTCTTAACTGTTGCCCCTAGAGCCTCTGAAAGCCTCGCAAAAGACTCTCCTACTATGTTGGTATATAGATGACCAATGTGAAGAATTTTAAATGGATTAGCATCCGTATATTCAATTACAATCTTCTTACCCTCTTTACCACCAATATTTGTAAATTCACCACTCTTAACCTTACTTAGTTCCTTAAGTAAATACTGGTTTGATACAAAGAAGTTTACAAATCCTGGTTTAACAGCCTCTACTTTTTCAATGTCCCCATCCATCTCGATTTTACTTACAATATCATTTGCAATGTCCAGTGGATTCTTCTTTAAAGTAGAAGACAACCTCATGGCAATATTGCTTGAATAGTCACCATTACCACTTACTCTTGGCTCCTCTACTTCAATAATCTCGAACTCTACACCCATTTCCTTTAGAGCTCTCTCAATCATTCCCTCTATTTTTTTCTTAATATCCATATCCTTATTCTAACATAATGGCGCACTCGGAGGGATTCGAACCCCCAACCGTCGGTTCCGAAGACCGATGCTCTATCCAGTTGAGCCACGAGTGCATTTTTAAATATACGTACCTGGCCGGAATCGAACCGACAACCGTTGGCTCCGCAAGCCAATGCTCTATCCAATTGAGCTACAGGTACAAAAGAGCTATGAATGTATTAATTCTACCACATTTATTCTAATTCAAATACAATATTCCCCTCCTCATATGTTATTAAATATTGCACATTAAGCTTTTGGAACATTTCCAATGTTTCATTGTGTGGATGACCGAATTTATTCCCTTCACCAACAGAACATATGGCTATCTTCGCATCGATTGTATTGAGAAACATCTCCGAGGAAGCAGTCCGAGAACAGTGATGGCCAGCCTTGAGTATATCTATATCCCCGATATCATCAAAAATCCGCTCCTCCACCTCCTTTTCAGCATCTCCCATTAACAAGATCTTTTTTCCATTCACTTCTACATCCAAAACAATAGATTCATTATTAATATTTTCCTCACACTTTGCCTCTACAGGATATATTACGGACATAGACATATCTCCGTATTGCAACTTAGTTGAAGAATCCACCTTTACTAGATTTTCTGCATACTCTTTGAGCAGAAATTGGTAGGAAGGAGTACTCACACATGATGGAGAATACCAGATACTATCTACATTATAGTTTTCTAAAACCATTAACAACCCTTTAAGATGATCATCGTGAGCATGTGTCAAAACTACTATTTCAATATTTCTGTCATACATTGGTATGTACTTCGCAAGTTCATACAAAACAGCATCATCTGGTCCACCATCTACTAGGATTTGAAACCCATCCTGTTGTATCAGAATTGCATCTCCCTGCCCTACACTAAGAAAGATAACTACGGGCTTATCACTATATCCGTTGTATTGCATAAAAGTAGCAATTACAATAAAAACAGCCGCAACCCAGTTTTTAAGAATAAATTTTAAGATAGTAGTTAGAACCTTCATCTCCTACAGGATAGAAATATATACAAAACAATACAATAAATATGGCAATGCATATTGAGATTACCCTCCCATCAACCAAATCCCAGTATCCAAAACCACTACTTCCAATTAACTGCACCACTATCTCAACATATTTAAGTTGCAAATTAACAATAGACATTAGGAAGGGACTTGAGAGAAGAAGCCCTCCAACGCCAAAAAGCAAGGTTGTCTCAATAATAGGCAGTACTAAAGTATTGGCAATGACAGACCACATAGAAAATGTCTGAAAGGTAAAAATTGAGACTGGTAAAGTAGTAATTGTACAGCTGATAGTAGTTAGAACCGTATCTACAAAGAAACCCTCTTTAGAAGAAATCTTTAACGCATTCGTAATGGATGGTAAAAGATATATAAGACCA
>JAKPKF010000026.1 GCA_029553845.1 bacterium
AAACTTAAAGAGGATATTGACACTCGTGGAAAACTGTGGTAATCTTAAATCAAGGTTTACCTCCTTTCTGTTAAACATAAGGACTTGTGGGAAAAGAAACACAATACACTAAGCGCTTGGGGTGGGGGCGCCATTGTGTTCACTTTCCCACCAAAAAACAGGGCTTGTCACCCTGTTTTTTAGTTTGGAAGATTAGTAAGGATTTTTTGCTGTGGACAGTATATCAAACAAGGCTCTCTTTTGTACTGTGGTTAAATTAAGCCTTTCTAAGTATTCATAAGCCTCTTGCTTATTTATCCGACCGCTTTTATCTAAGTCTGCACCTTTGACTGCATCCATAAAGACTTGTTTAGTAATTCCTTTATTTGCAACCTTTAGGTATTTCTGTTTTACTTTCTCATTTAACAAACTAAATTCATAATCTACTTTGTTTCCATAATCTAACTTCTTATCAGAATTTATTAAAGCCTCACTAAGTGCTTTCTTTTGCTCATTTGAAAATGAACTTTCAAGGATTGCTTTCCTTTGAGCCTCAACACCTTTTGGGAACTCTCTAACGAACTTCTCTGCCTGTTTCCCACCGCCTAACGCTGTTAAAGCCTTTGTCTGTCTTTCACTTAATACATTCTTATTTGATAAAAAGTAATTCATACCCTCCATTGTGGAAGATGAGCCTAATAAAATTGACCTTATGTAATTGTTTGCATTGTCATCTATGGCATACCTTACATTTCCACCTGCAGAACGACCTGAAGGGAAGTCATAAGTTTCTGAACTTATCCCACTTGTTCTAATATGTTCTTTAGGTATCAATGCCATATCTTGCATACCTTTGATTGAACGAACCATTTGCCTACCACCGAACTTAGGTAACAAACCGCCTGCAAGGGATAACACATCAATGTCATTTCCTCTGATTGCTTGGCTTAAAGGTTTAGTGAATGTTCCTATAAGCATAGGAGAAGTACCATACCTTGTCGGGTCGCTTTCACCGAACATCGCTTTCATTTGTGAAGAACTAAAGTACATTCCTGAACCTAATGCACCTGCAATATATTGCCCAGCAGGGTGAGCGGATATTGCCTCACCGATTAACTTGGTTAAAACTCTATTTGCACTAAACTCTTCGTGGTCTAATTCTTCAAAGAATACATCTATCGGGTCGGGTAAGATACCCTCTCTGCCTATTGCTACTTCACCTAACTTGTTAAGTAAAAATGACACAACAAACAGGGAAGTCAAGCCTCCGGCAGCCTCACCTACTAATTTACTGTCTTTAGCCTTAATTCCATAAGCACCTTTGTTTATGAACTCCTTGTACACATTTAAGGCATTTCTAACTTCAACGGTGAATGGTAACAGGTTCTTTGTGAGTATTGCTCTTTGTGAAGGTGGCATTTCACCTATCCCTCTACCTGCTATGGATTTTCTAACAAGGTTATCAGCCTCAAAGATTGCATCAGCGTGCTTTAAGCCTTTCTTTATCCCTTGTCTGTAAAAGGTTAAGAACGCACTTTCTGCTACACCTTTATCAAGTGCCTCTAACGCCCATACA
>JAKPKF010000043.1 GCA_029553845.1 bacterium
GTCGTGAGTCTGATGCTCAAAATTGCTTTTTAAATTGATGCTTACGGCATAAAACAAAAAAACCTAAAAATTGCACCTTTAAACTGCATTCATCGTTTTTTATCCATTGCCACATAGAAATTTTGAATAATGTATTACAAATAGGTTGAAAAGCGACAGCAATATGTTAAAATACACTTGAAAGTTTTGACATAAAAGGTAAAAGATTAAGGAGAAAAATAACATGATTTCTAGAAATGAGTACATCGAAAAGATTAAAAAATCAATGTGGGACAACAATGTGAAAGTTATTACAGGCATAAGAAGATGCGGTAAGTCTACTTTGTTGTTTGGTTTATTTAATTCCTATCTTTTATCTATTGGTGTTAAAGAAGACAAGATTGTTAAAATTAAATTGGATGAAGATGAATATTTCAAATATAGAAATCCAATTCTTTTGTCAAAATATCTCAAATCTTTAATCAATAAAGAATCTTATGATAAAATTTACGTCTTTATTGACGAGATTCAATTATCTTCTCCAAAGGTGGATCGTGCTAGTGGTATAAAACTATCTATTTTCGATGTCTTAAATGGTTTAAATAATAATAAGAATGTTGATGTCTATGTCACAGGAAGCAATTCAAAGATGCTTTCGAAAGATATCATTACCGAATTCAGAGGTAGAACGACCCAGATAAGAGTTCATCCTTTTTCTTTCAAAGAGTATCTTTCCTATCGTGGTGGCGATGAAGATAAGTGTCTTAATGAATATCTTCTTTTAGGTGGCATGCCAGAACTAATCGTTAAAAAGGATGAAGCTGATAAAAAGAAATATCTAATCGACTTGTTTGAAAAAACATACATTAAAGATATTGTTGAAAGAAAACGCGTTGCTAGAGAAGACATTCTATCTGATGTTTTGAATTATTTGGCATCACAAACTTCAACCCTTACAAACGTGAATAATGTAGCGAATGCTATATCTTCTAAAAGAAATGAGAAGATCAATTATGAAATGGTTTCCAATTACATAAACTATTCATTGGATGCCTTTCTCATTAGTGAGGCTAAAAGATATGATGTCAAAGGAAAATCTTATTTTGATTACCCAAGCAAGTTCTATTTTGAAGATATTGGATTAAGGAACGCTAGACTCAATTTTAGACAAATAGATACCGGAAATTTAATGGAAAATGTTATTTATAATGAATTGATTAGAAGAGATTATCTAGTGGATGTTGGGGCAGTTTCTATTCGAGATGATGGTAGCAAAGACTATTTAGAGATTGATTTTATCGTCAATAATTTAGATCAAAAAATTTATATTCAATCCGCTTATCAAATCGAAGATAACAAGAAAGCTAATTCAGAAACAAAGTCATTAAATTTAACTGGTGATAACTTCAAAAAGATTCTTATTAGAAACGATATAGTAAGTAATTTCTATGACGAAAAAGGAATTCTCAATTGTAGGCTTATAGATTTTCTTCTAGAAAGGGTAAAAATTATCTAACTTCCGTGATCAGTAAGCAGAGATGATAGCCTAGGTCATCTTTTCCTTTCTGAGATATGTTACTTAGATAGTCTCAATGGTAAAAATTGGCTACGCTAACATTTGTGTCTACCCATGTTGAGACTGTAGCATGTCTACGGCAAAAAGAGTGATTGGTGTAATAGGGCAAACTGATACATTCAAAATTGGCTAAACTTGTCCATCCTTCTTTATATTGCTCACGGGGTAGATCTCAATACTGGGGTCTTTTCTTTTTGCATGCCGAAGCCTATGACTAAATAAATGCCAGCAAGCGAAACGCGTCCCAGAAAATCCTTATAAAAAAGTGCGAAAAAAGGCTCTCGAATGTTCTCCGTCGCGATATGATCATGGATGGAGCTATTTAGACATGTTAGAATAATTGCAATCGGCAAATTACAAAAAACCATTCATTTTTAATAAAAAAGGGCATAATTTAAAGAAAGTTATGTCTCACGAATACTACTTTTACTTAATACAAAATGTATTAGGTAAGGAATGACCAATGAAGAACTTGAGAGTTTGCCTCTTCCTTTGATCGAATGTTTATTTAGAGAAGACGCAGTTATAAAAGATAAAAAATCAAAATAGAAATAACTTATAGCCAGCAGAAGAAAAGCACTAACTCCAGTCAATTCTCTTTGTTTATTTGGTTGATTCTCCAATTACTAATTTGCTTTCAACAATAATAGTTCTACTAGGAAGATTCTTATATTCTATTCTACTTAACAAGATTCTTATAGCTTCTTGTCCTAAGAATTCTTGATCCACTTGGAAAGTCGTAATAGTGGGTGATTCTTCTAATGCTGCATTAACACCATCATATCCAACCACTGTGGTATCCAATGGAACGGTAAATCCCATTTTCTTTAAGCTGATAATCATATTTCTCGCCACGAAGTCGTTGCAGCAAATAAAACAATCAGGAAGTCTATTGTATTTCTCTATCTTCTTCTTTAGTTCAGTGGGTTTACCATATTCGAATCCATCATCATCCAGAATATCTTCTTGATCTAAATGAGATAGACCATAGGCTCTTAATCCTCTCAGCATACCTAAATATCTCTCATGGAAACTTAAACAATGTCTATGATCTCCTACGAATGAGAATTTAGAAAATCCTTTATCGTTAATGAGATTAGCCACCAGGTTATAGACGGATTTTTGATCAGATGAACAGATAAGGTCATAATTCTGTTTGGCTTTAAAGTTTCTCGCTGTGAAATCGATAAAACAGATAGGAATATCTAAAGATAATAAGTTTTCAATAAATGCCGTTTCAAAACATTCAATAGCGACGATACCATCGATATTGGATTTCTTAATATTATCCGCGACCTTTTCAAATGCGGTGGTCCCTTTACCGCAGGTGAATTGGAAGAATTCATAATTGTTTTGATAACAATATGTTTCTATTGCGCCGGTAAGGGGTAAGAAGAAATCAATGTTATGAAATGGTTTACCAGATAAAAGTAAGATACGATAGCTCTTCGATAATGATGAACCAACCGAAAATGTTTTATATCCCATTTCCTGTGCTTTCTTATAAACTAATTCCCTTGTTTTGTTGGGAACTGGTTGACCATTTAAAGCTTTCGAAACAGTATTTCTCGATAGATTTAAAGCCTCAGCTATTTCTTTAATTGTGACTGCTTTTCTCATGTCTCTATTTTAAGACAAATTTGGTCAAATGCACAAATTATTGTATTATTTTACCTTCATTTGCACAAATTACGGCAGTTTGATTGACATATGCAAATATTATTCATACTATGAATACAACAATCGTAAATTATTCATCCATACCGTGAGATTAATTTATCTGTTACCCACCTAGGAGATAAGAAATGGGTTTTAAGTTCAACACCAAAATATTTGTAATGGGGTTACTTTCCATTTTTGCTATTGCTTCTTGTAATAAATCTAGTGCTCCAGAACATGACCATGTTTGGGATAGTGGAACGATGACCACTGTGGCAACTTGTCATTCCGAAGGTGTTAGAACATATAAATGTACAGTAGCAGGCTGCACTCAAACTAAAACTGAAAGTGTGGCCATGACTCCTCACTCATGGGATGAAGGTGTTGTTACTAAAGATGCGACATGTTCCTCTACTGGTGTCATGACTTATACATGCATAAATTCTGGATGTGGTAAGACTAAAGAAGTGACATTATATAAAACTGATCACGATTATCATTTAGAAAATATAAATAAGATTCCTGATTTATTAGAATCCGGAGAAGCGGAATTAGAATGTTCGATGTGTCATGAAACGACATTAGAAGAATTATCCGCTCATGCAGATTTTATTGAACAATATGATAATGATTTATTCTCTTGGAAATACGAGAGTTTAGATACATACCTTCCCACTGATGAAGATATATCCCCCAATGTCTTAGTTAAAGATGGTGAAGTATATAAAGATGATAAGGTAGAGATTTCTAATGGCCACATTAAAACAAGTGGCCATGCCTTATTATCTTATTCATTTAATTCTGATAAAGAGAAAATCAAAGCTAATACCTCTATTAGTTTTAATGGTGCTAACGCAGATACACGCGTAGAGGCATACCTCTTATTAACAAATAAAGATAATCATGTGAAAAAGACCATCAAAGTCAGCAGTGATTCAAAAGACTGGACTTTTACCAATACAGAAGAAAATATCTTAGAATTGCAAGAAAATGATAACTTATGTGTTGTTGTTTCTAATAACAATGTAGGTATCTCAGAAGGTGACTTGTCTATTACCTTTACCGCGGAATGCATCCATATCTGGAATATGGGTGAAGTAATTAAACCAGCGACAGAAGAACAAGAAGGCATTAGAGAATTCACCTGTATCTCTTGTAATGAAAAAGTACAACACGTCATTCCTAAAGTTAATCCAGATGATCCAGATCCTGAAGATCCATTAGAAGGATACTTTGATTTCACTGGCAAAACATACAATAGATTTGAAGGTGATATCGAAGGTAATTCTTGGACCACAGATAACGGTCATACATTACATGTGGAAGTTACTAAACCAGGCACCAATATTTGGGAAGGTGGCGTATTTGTCGATACCGGATTAAAAACTGAAGCGGGTAAAGCCTTTAATATCAACTTCGAAGTATCCGCGTTAGAAGAAAATGATTTTGAAATCGTATTCCAAAATAAACAATGGGATGAAACAAAATATAAGACCTTGTATACACCTGATGGTGAAGTAAGTGAGAAGATTAATATCACCGAACAAAATGCGGGCACACTTTGGTTATATATTCAATCTGGCAACGCGATTAATGAAGTCGTTATAACTAAATTATCGATAGAAGAAACTACACCAGATGAACCAGAACCACCAAGTGGAAATTACTTTGATTTTACTGATAAGACACATGGTCGATTTGAAGGTGGTATCGAAGGTAATATATGGAACACTGATCATGGACATACCTTACATATAGAAGTTACTAAACCTGGAACAAATATTTGGGAAGGTGGTGTCTTCGTTGATACTGGTTTTACCTGTACAAAAGGTATGACTATCAATGTCAAATTTGAAGCCGCTAGATTACAAGCCAATCCATTTGAAATCATATTCCAGAATAAACAATGGGATGAAACAAAATATTTAACACTTTCTTCTCCAGTGGGTAAAGTCGATGAAGATATCGAGGTAACCGAAAAGAATGAAGGATCATTATGGATTTATGTCCAATTTGGAAATGTCGTCAACGAAGTGACCATTTCTAATTTGATTATTACGGAGATTGTAGAAGAATGAACGCGAAAGACTTTATCTACTCCGTCTATATCAATAAAGTAAATCCATCCGCGACAGCGTTTGAATTGAAATATGAAATTAATGACAGTACATACTGGCTTTTAAAAGTGGATATCGATCAAAAGCTCGTCTCCATTGGTAACCAAGATAATGACATCATCAAATCACAAGAATATTCCTTTATATCTAATAGAGAATATAAATTAGATGTCATTGTTAATGATGGATTGATAAAACTATTTATCGATAATAGCGGTATCGCATCCTTGGTCTATAACATCCAAGAACATGTACCCGGAAATATCATTGATAATTTATCAACATCTTTATTAGATTATTCCAATCGTGATTTCATTAATCTAAACACTTTAGCAGGTGATTTCTTCTGCAGTGGTTATGATGTTATTAAAGTCATCAACTTAACAGATGATAACTATAAATTAGATGCCACTTCAGAATATACGATTAATGAAGGTATCTTAGATATCAATGATGAATATTTAAATACATTAGAAAATAACACTGAATGCAAATTTAGAGCGGTTACCTCTTTAACCGATTTAGATTTCTATATCAAAACAAAAGAAGTAGGCGCTCAAGCCTATCCATTAGTAGAGAAGTATTATCGCGGTGATGATGCGAAGTTCGAATTAAGTGAAGCCACAGAAGTATCTCGTGTCTTTATTGACCAACAAGAATTCCCATTTGAACAAGATAATGTTTTAGTCACTGTTAAAAACCAAGACTTACAAACTATCAAAAGTGGTTCTCATACGATTAAGTTTTATACAAAGAATGGTAGACCAGAAACCAATTTCTCTTTATATCCTGCGACAGAAACTGTCCCGGAATTACCCGTTCCTGTTAGTCATACATTCTTATTTATCGATATAGCGATATTCTCCGTTTTAATTATCGGATATGTCGTATTCACCATTATTAAAAAGAAAGGGGAAGAAAAGGTATAGATATGAACGAAGAAGTATTAAATTCTGAGTCATATACTTCCATTGACGAAATCGTTAAACCCCAATCTAAATGGGAAAAATGGAAGGCTAATTTCAAGCGTAAAGGTTGGATATTACTTTTCGTATTACCTGCGTTAATCTATGTCATCATCTTCTGCTTCGTCCCGATGTATGGCATTTTAGTGGCGTTCCAAGATTATGTCCCTGGCGATCAAATTATTGGTAAGAATACCGTATGGATTGGATTTAAGAATTTCCAGACCTTCTTCTCTAATCCAAATTTCTGGAACTATTTCTTAAATACATTCCTATTATGTATCTTAGGGTTTGTCGTTGGATTCCCATTACCTATTATCGTCGCTTTATTACTTAACTCAGTGAGAAAACCAAAGATTAAAAAAGGATTACAAATCCTCTATTACGCACCTCACTTTATTTCTCTTGTTGTCTTAGTCGGTATGATGAAATTAATATTCGGTTCCGACGGTTTATTAGATCAGCTCAGTATCAAGATGGGAGGAGATGTGAATGGTTTAAAACTATTCTTGTCCCCTGAAGCATTCAGACCATTATTCATCTTCTCCGGAAACTGGCAAGACTTCGGTTGGTCAGCGATTATCTATCTCGCTGCACTTTCTGGAGTAGATCCAAGTTTACATGAAGCTGCAAAGATTGATGGTGCATCCCGCTTCAAACGCATATTCAGCGTGGATTTGCCAGCGATTTTACCAACGATTGTTATGTTAATGATTCTTTCTATTGGTAATTTGATGAGTGTCGGTTATGAGAAAGTCTTATTGATGCAGACGGGTGGTAACTTAGAGACATCAGAAATCTTATCGACATATGTTTATACATTCGGTTTATTGGGTGGCCAATATGGTGTTGGTACTGCAGCTGGATTATTTAACTCTGTTATTAATGTGACATTACTTGTCATCGCTAACTTCACTTCCAAGAAAATCGCGGGTAGTGGAATGTTCTAGGAGAAGCGAATTATGGATATGGATGTTAAAGAACTAAAGAAACTTCAAAAGAAGAGCAAGATTAAAGAGAGTAAGAGGGATTATGCCTATTACATTATCACCGGCATCATCCTCGCTATTTTAGCGTTGATTGTCATCTATCCTCTTTACTATATCGTTATCGCTTCTATCTCTAATCCTGACGCTGTTATGAAAGGTGATGTCTGGCTTTATCCAATTAAAGTAACATTCTCCGGTTACAAGAGCTTATTTGAAAGAGAAGATGTCTGGAGAGGGTATTTCAATACATTAGCCTATACGATATTAGGAACATTATTTAATGTCGCTTTAACCATCCCCGCAGGATGGGCGTTATCTAGAGATTATCTCCCATTTAGAAAATTAATTATGACTTTATTAATCATCACGATGTTCTTCGGTGGTGGTTTAGTTCCATATTTAATCGTCTGTAGAGCCTTAGGACTATATCAAAACCCACTTATCCTTATCATCGGTGGTGGTGTCAGTGTCTATAACGTCTTTATGTGTAAATCATTCTTTGAATCCAGTGTTCCTAAGGAAGTTATGGAAGCTGCAGAAATCGATGGAGCGGGTGAAATTAGAATCTTCTTTGATTTAATTATCCCTATCGCTAGCTCCATCATCTCCGTCATGGTTTTATTCTACGCAGTCGGACATTGGAATAACTATATCGATGCTTATATCTTCAATATCGATAAAAGCTTCTATCCATTACAGACTGTTATTAATGGATTATTAGACGCAACCACGACAGGTGAAGGTGAAGTCGTCTTAGAACAAATGCGTATCGCTACGCAGATTAAGTTTACCTCTATTATCGTTGCGACCGCACCGATATTGATCTTATATCCGATGATTGAAAAGCACTTTGGTAAAGGTGTTCTCGTCGGTTCATTCAAATAAAAGTAAAGGAGAGATATGAAAAAACTATTTGTTTACGCTTCCGTATTCTTAGTTTGGATCGTTTGTGTCACTCTTTTCGCCGTGTTTGGAACTGGTCAAAGTGTCAGCAGTGAACAATTTGTCGTTCTCGCTGTTAAAGAAGACTCGACCAAAGACTATAACACGATGCCTGTCTTCCAAGATTTAAAGAAAGATACCGGCACCGAAGTGAAGTGGATTTATAACACTTCCACCCAGTACACAAATAATACCGATCCTGTAAGTATTAATGGAATTGATGCGATATATCATTCTGGTTTTTCTAATCTCAAATTATATGACTATGGCAGAAGAGGAAGAATTATCGCATTTGATAAATATCTCTCTAATATGCCTAACTTCAATAAGATCATCACCGATAGACCAGATATTGGAGAAGCTTTAAAATCCCCAGATGGTCATATCTATGCTTTACCTCGTATCGAAGAGATGGGATTAAAAGAATATCCCAATATCCTCTATTTAAATAAGAAATGGGTTAATAAATTAATTGAAACAAATAATATGCCCGCGAGTGTTCCATTAACACCAGATCAACTAGTGGATGGATTAGATTTAACAAGAAATCAATTTAAAGCTATCATCCAAAAATTCAATGATTTAGATATGGATGGTGATGGAAGCACCAGCAATGAAATACCTTTATCATTCGTCAGTAATAACTGGCAAGGTAATGAAGCTGATTTAATGGCTTCCTTTGGATTAGCTGAAAATAGAGATCATAAAACAGTAATCGATGGCAAGATTACATTTACATGTTTAGATGAGAAATGGTATCAAGCCGTCAAAGAATTGACTATTTGGTATAACAGCGGATTAATTCGTTCATCCGCATTTACACAAACGGATAGTGATTTCTTAGCCAAAGGACAAGATGGTAGATATGGTTCCTTCTATTGGTGGGAAAAGAACACCGTTGTCTCCAATCCTAATGACTATATTATCGTTAGACCTTTAATCGATGATATTACCGGACAAAGATATGTCGGTGTCTCTAATGAATTAGAAATCGAAAAAGGTGAATGTGTCATCTTAGATTCTTGTGATAGAAAAGAAGAACTAGTGGCATACTTTGATAAATTCTTTGAACCAGATTATTCCGCACAACTTAACTATGGTTCTATTACTTCTGGTGCTTTCTTAAAAGAGAAGATTGATGGAAAACTCATTCCTAATGATGACCATGGTGCGCAAAGTGCGGATGACTTCAGAATGAAAAACGCTCCATTCGGCGTTATCTATTTAGTGCAAGAAACATGGGATAAATATGTGGAGATGGAATCAAGAGCAAAACTCCGTCTAGAGAATTTAAAAAACTATGTCAAACCATATACATATCCCGGAGTTAGTCAAATTCCACATTTAAATTACACACAAGATGAATTAGTGACACTTAATGTCTATGAATCATCATTAGCCAATAACATCTCTAGCTGGTACACAAATGCTGTCACAGGTGGAGGTATCCCCACTATGGATTCATGGAGAAGTATGATCGACACCAATAGTGAATCATTTAAGCATGTCACCGCGATTAACCAAGCGGCATATGACCGTTATATTAACGCATTATAAAAAGGAAAGAGATATGGTCGGGTTAAGGAAATTTGGTGAATATCTAACAGAATTCCTCGTCGTCACTTTATTAGTGGCTCTTTCTGCTTTATCCGTTGTTTTCTTCGTCCCTATGTTAGTGGGATTATGTGGATTCTTTAAAAACAAAAAAGAAGTTCGTTTATTTAAAGATATCTTCATCACGATGAAAGAGAATTGGTTAATCTTAATTCCTTATACTATCTTTCAATTAGTCATACTCGTATTTCCTATCTTAAATATATATTTCTTTAATACGCATCCCGCGAATATGAATTATGTCGTTTTAGCCATTAGTTATGTCGCATTAGTGGTTGGAAGTATCTATTTAGTTACCGCACCGACGATTATCGTCAATATGAATGTGAAGTTCCTCCAATTAATCTATAACGGATTTATGTTGTTATTCGGTTCTTTAATTAGATCTTTAATCTGCCTCGCCCTCATGGCGGGAGTGATCGCTATTATTCTTTTATTCCCATATGTTATACCAGCGACATTTTACGCTGTTCCATTTATCACTAGTGCTTTAATGCATGAGAATTTCTATGTCTTAAAAGCGAGAGTGTTACAAACCAGTGTCTATGAATTAAAGAAAAAAGAATATGAAGATAACTACCTCGATGAAAGAGGAAGAGTGAGCCATGAAAAGAAAGGAGAAGGAAAATAAGATGAAATACCTTAAATCTTTATTACTTTTACCTTTCTTAACTCTTTTCGCATCGGGATGTTCAAAAGAGAATAAAGTCACTAACTCCGCACCTTCTATCGTTGGAGTAAAAGATATCCAATGTATCGTTAATACAGAAGTGGATTTCCTTTCTGGTGTCGCTGCGATTGATAAAGAAGAAGGAGATATCACTCCTAATATCAAAATAAATGTCACTCCATATATTGAAGTAGTGGATGGATATGCTTTATTTACCGAAGAAGGTGAATACGCAGTGACATATACCATCTCTGATAAAGAAGGTAGAACTTCTCAAAAGAGTTCTTATGTCAATGTTCTAACTAGAAAACAATATGTCAAATTTGATATGCCTAGTGGTTTCTATTATGAAACTAATGGTAAAGCAAAGATGAATAGATGTGGCATGGTCAATGGTGATTTCCTCGTAGAAGCTACCGGTCATGAAATCGCAGAAGATATTAAAGTTAATAGAATATTTAAATTAAAAACAAATACACAATACACATTTAAATTCACAATTGAAGCCAGATGTGCCGGGAAAATTACCGCCTTAGCGGATGGATATCCATGTGGTGAATTACAATTAGATATCGGTCATAATGTCGTCTCATTCAAACATATCGTTTTAGATGATAGTGAAGATAAGAAGAATGTGGAAATATCCTTATGTTTAGGTAATATTCTCGGCGATATCGATCTAACAATAGCGAAATTAGAAACCGAATATCCTCAACATGAAGGTGATATCGTCGACTTAACCGAAGACTGGTCATTCTTAGGTAGAGTTATTAGAAGATTTGAAGGTGGTATAGAAGGTAATGCTTGGTCTGATGAAGAAGGATTAAACGCTATCTTAGAAGTCACCACCCCAGGAACAGATATCTGGGCAGGTGGTATGTTCATCAATACCGGAATCGAATTAAAAGCTGGTGTTAAGTATTCCATCTCCTTTGATATCACTTCCGAATTAGGTAATCCATATGAAGCCATCGTCCAAAGAGGACAATGGGATGAATATAAATATAAAGTATATAGTTCTCCTGATGGCCACTGCGCGGTTGATGTCATACCTAATGAAGCCACAAAAGGTGCCTTATGGATTTATGTTCAATCTGGTAAAAATGTTAACCGTATCATTATGAGTAATCTCAAAGTAGAAGAACATCTAGGGCCAGTAGGAAGAGATTCATATATTATCGAAGATTATAAAGAATCACATTCTAGCGGTTATAGCGCTTCCTTCTCTTCCGAATTAGGGAATTATAAATATCTCATTAATAAATTTGGTAATAACGATTATGACCAAAAGGTCAGTAGTCCAACCTTCTTCGTCAATGGTAGTAGCGGTAACTATGTCTTATCATTCAAAGCTAAAGCTAGCGCACCGGTAGAAGTAGTTGTTGCCGCACCTGTCAGTGGAGGATGGGATCCCACATTGATGTGGAATAGAATCAATCTCTCTCTGGAAGAAACAACATATACATTCTTCTTTAACACAAATGGTTCAGATAGAGATTATCAAATCGTCTGGCAATTCGGTTCCGGAAATAACCAGAAATATGAAAACGTACAAATAGAAGTAAATGACGTAGAAATCAGTTTAAGAAATATAGAATTGGATGGTAGCGATGAGTCAAAGTAGAGCGTTCATTAACAATTACATAATCCAAAAAAGAGACAGTATTGATAATAAATACCGCCTCAAATTTCATATGTCTTGTCATGTTGGATGGATGAATGATCCTAATGGTTTGGTGTTGTTTAATAACCAATATCATCTCTATTATCAAGCTTTCCCATTCCGTACTAAACCAGGACAGATGATGTGGGGACGCTTTATATCTCCTGATTTAGTTAGATTTGAAGATAGAGGTATCGCTTTATCATTAGATACATTAGGAGAACATGCTTTCTCCGGTGGTTCTATTGTGGTGGATAACCATATCCATATCTATTACACATTACACACAGAAAAGAATCCCCAATTAATTAGATATGATGGTGATGTCTTTGAGAATTATAAAGATGAGACATTTACCGAAGAAGAAAATGAAAAAAGAAAACATCAAGAAAGATGTAATGAAACGAAAGATATCAAAGAAGAAGATATCTATCATTCATCATCAATTGATGGAGAAGAATTCGAAAAGGGAAATAAAGTATTTGATAACGAATCATTACCAAAGAATATTAATCAAGTAGACTTTAGAGATCCGAACCCCGTGAAGATAGGCGATACATATTACATCTTCGTCGGTGGTAAAGATAATGAATTAAATAAAGGTATTATCATCGTCTTAAAGAGTAAATCATTAGATCATTTTGAATATGCATTCACAATTGGTCCATTCTATGAATTAGGTGATATGGCGGAATGCCCATCATATTTTAGAATCGATGATCAAGATGTCTTACTTGTTTCAGGATGTAATACATATAGAAGAGATAATGATTTTAAGAATATCAATTGCAGTGTCTTTATCGTTGGTAATATCGACTTTATTAAAGGCACGATGCACGTGGACTTTATTAAAGAAATAGATAAAGGTGATACTTTCTATGCACCTCAATTTATTCGAGAAGAAAATAGACCCATCATGATTGGATGGCTAGAGATGTGGGCAAAGAATTATCCAACATCATTAATGCATCATGGTTATGTCGGTGCTTTCTCTTTCCCAAGAATGTTAACTATTAAAGATAACGATATATATCAAAACCCCGTTAAAGAATTAGATAAATACACAAAAGTAGTAAATAAAGATTATCTACCAAGACAAGCGGATATATCTATGGATATGCCTATCGGTAGTCATATCACCATTAAAGGCGATAATGGAGAGTTATTAATTAAAAATGATATAGATGGTCTATCTTTAGATAATCATCTCTCTAATGGCATGTTTGACTGCATTAGAAGAACAAACAATAGATATGATAACTGCCATCTCCGTATCTTATTAGATACATCATCTATCGAATTATTTATTAATGATGGTAAAGAGGCTATTAGTTCAAGGTTCTATATTGATGGAATACTCCATATGGAAAATAGTAAAGATATTAAAAATATCGTCATAAAGGAGGTAGATGTGAAATGAAAAGAAAAATATCATTATTCTTTTTAATCGCCTTTTTCACCTGTACCTCTTGTAGTGGTAAAAACTCCGTGATAGATCAAAAAGGTGCAAATGTCTTCCCCGCATCCGCATCGGAAGACACTATTTCCATCACGATGGGTGATGTCATGCCTTTCTATGACAATGGTGTGATGAATATCTATCATTTAAGAAACACAACTGGTTCTAATAGTAACTTCTATCACCCAATTGCTAGATTAACCACATCTGATTTCATCCATTATAAAGATGAGGGAGTGGTGATTAATTATGAAGAATCAATATTCTCCCCTGATGCTGCATTAGGAACCGGATCATTTATAAAAGATAAAGATGGTAAATATCATTGTTTCTATACCGGACATAATACCAGTGGTACCGATCCTGATTTAGGAGAAGATCGATTACCATATGCGGAAGTCGTAAGACACGCTTATAGCGATGATCAAGTCACATGGACTAAAGATGATGACTTCAGATTATATGGTTATGAAAATGATTTCCGTGATCCATATGTCTATTATGACGATGTCGATCATACCTACTATATGTTAGTGACTACGAGAGATTATGGTAACGCAGTCATTAGAAGATATAGTTCTACATCATTATCCGTGGATGATGAAGGATGGACATTCGTCGATAATTTCTTCACTAATGACGAAGGCGGATACAACATGGAATGTCCTTCCTATGTGGAATATAACGGATATTATTATCTCGCCTATAGTGAACAAGGTGATAACCGTGTCACCCATTACCGTTATAAAACTAGTCGAGATGGTGAGTGGAAGAAATTCAATCGAGACGCAATTGACGCCAGTGGATTTTATGCTGGAAGATTAGAAAAAGCGGGCGATAAATTATATGCCTTTGCTTGGTGTGCTCGATTAACAGGTGGTAATACCGGCACATTTGACTGGGGTGGTAATCTCGTCACTCATGAAATGAAGCAAAATGATAATGGTGAAATATGTCCAATTATGCCTAATACATATAAGTCGTATTTCAATCATGAAGTTAATTACAATAACTCCAAAGGAGAAAAGATATCTAATTATTCATTTAACGGAGAACAATTCTCTTCTACCGCATTAGATAAGAAATCCGATAGAGTAACGAGGATATCATTTAAAATCAAACCACATGGTAAATTAGGAGACTTCGGATTAACATTCGGTATCAATAACCAATATGATAACCGTCTCGGTGATAGTGTCATTGGATTTGATTTAACGAATAATAAACTCATGTGTTATAACGATGTCTCTAACATCATTAGATATGGTAAAGAATTAGCCCATATCAATTATGAGTTTAATGAAGAACATACATATGATGTTGATGTGATAATCGATGGAGAAGTTATGACATTATATCTCAATAATGAAATAGCTCTCACAGCGAGATTCCTCAATATCAAAGATAACTATTTCGCCTTCTACTCCAATAAAGCGAAAGCGGATATCACGGAGGTGAAATTCTATGAATAATAAAACGAATAAATATATAAGAAGAAAGGAGACTTAATATGGCATCGGTAAAGTTAAAGAATATTAATAAAGTCTATGAAGGTAGAGTGCACGCAGTTCACGATTTCTCTATCGATATTGAAGATAAGGAATTCATCGCCTTTGTCGGTCCATCTGGATGTGGTAAATCGACGACATTAAGAATGATCGCTGGATTAGAAGAAATCACATATGGTGAATTATATATCGATGATAAATTAGTCAATACCACCGCACCAAAAGACAGGGATATTGCTATGGTTTTCCAAAGCTATGCTCTATATCCTCAAATGACTGTCTATGACAATATGGCGTATGCCTTAAAGTTAAGAAAGACTCCTAAACAAGAGATCAATCAAAGAGTAAGAGAGGCCGCGGAGATATTAAAGCTCACACCATATCTCAATAGAAAACCAAGAGCCTTATCCGGTGGTCAAAGACAAAGGGTGGCCTTAGGTAGAGCAATCGTGAGAAGACCAAAGGTATTCTTGATGGATGAACCTTTATCTAACTTAGACGCTAAACTCAGAGTGGCGATGCGTAGTGAAATCGTTCGTATCCATAATGAAGTAGGAGCCACAACTATCTATGTTACTCACGATCAAATTGAAGCGATGACGATGGCTAATAGAATCGTCGTCATGAAAGATGGATTTGTCCAACAGATTGGTAAACCTAATGAAATATATCAACATCCTAATAATATGTTTGTCGCCGGATTTATCGGCACACCGGCGATGAACTTCTTATACGGAAAGTTAGAAAAGGGATATTTCATTCCTAATGGTCAAGAAGATACCAAGATTAAAATGACCAAAGAACAAATGGAATTATTAAAGAATTATGTTGGTCATGGAATGGTATATGGTATTAGACCAGAAAACCTCATCTATGAAAAAGATGATGGATTTGAGAAATATAAGGATTATACATTTGAACTCAAAGTGGATATCATCGAAATCTTAGGAGATATCTTAAATGTCTATGGCAAGATAGGCGATGCCCAAGTCATCGCTAAGATGCCAAATAAATATGAGATATCTAAAGGTGACACGATTAAAGTGGCCATTGAATTAGATTATGTGAGATTCTTCAATGAAACCACGACCAAAGCGATATTACCAAATCAAAATGAATATGAAGAGATAGAAGTAACGAAGTCTCTAGATGATGATAATGTCGCGATTATCGAAAAGAAAAAGAAAGGCTGGTTCTCTAAGAAGAAATAAACCTTGATAAGTTGAATTATCTATTTAATAGAGATATCATGAATATAATCAAAACTATTTAAAATTATTAACCAATAAATATTATCAGGAGGGGTTAAAAATGAATAAAAAAGGATTATTAGCAGTATTAGGTTCTGTCTGTTTGTTATCAGTGGGATTAGTTGCCGCTGTGAGCTCATATACAGGCCGTAACCAATCATTATTACAAGGTAATGCGATTGAACCAAATCCGGAAACATGCGAATTTTCAGTTAGAAACGAAGGTGGTGCATTTAATATCACTACCAGTGAGCATAGAGAAGGAGGTTATTTCCTTGATGTTCAAAGTGGCAATTACGAACAATGGCAATGCGGTCTTGTTAACTTCAATTATCCAGGACTTACTGAAAACCAAGTATATTATTGTGAATTTGAACTTACTGTTAATGTTGACGGTGCAACTGCTGGCGGTGCACAATACTGCGACATTAGAGTTAGAGCCAATGAAAACAAACCAGGCGCTGGTGAAGGATTTAAAGACGATTTCCAAAAGAATGTCAAATTTGTTATTGGCACAAACTTTACTGCTCTCGCATCAAATAATGAAATTTGTTTACAATTAGGTGCACTCCGTGACAGTAGTGGCGCTAATAAATTTACCGCACTCATTGAAAGATTTGTTATCAAAAAAGGCAGCAATGTTGGTGAAATCGTTAGAAGAGTTGACTTTGAAAGTGGCGAAGCCTTTGCTGATAGATGGACAGCTGCCAATATCGACGATTTCTTCTGCACAAAAGAAAATGTTGAAAATTACATCTACGATTATTACTCACTCTATACTGCACAAAGAACAATCGCTGGTGCAACCGAGGATGTTGAAGGAAACAGAACAATCGCTAAAACAATTGAATATTTAGTTGCATATCACAATATGTAATTATTAATCAAAAAGATAAACGATTATGATTACCTTAATAGGTGAAATATTAGTTGATCAATTTATAACAGAAAATGGGGCTTCTAACGCTTTAGGGGGAGCCCCTTTTAATGTTGCTGCAGCGATTAAAAGAAGTGGTGGTCATTCTTCTTTTATAGGTGCAGTAGGCAAAGATGAATTAGGTCAATTCTTAATTGATAAAGCAGCATTATTAAAACTAGATAATATCTATATCCCTATGTTAGATGGCTATAGCACCACAATTGCGAAAGTAACATTAACTAATGGGGAAAGAAGTTTTAAATTCGTTAGAGAACAAGGTGCGGATTATCATATCGAATATCCATTACCTTCTTTTGTTAATGAATCTCATATCGTCCATTTTGGTTCTTTAATGTTATCCGAACCAGAAGGAAGAGAATTCATTAACAAATGTATTAAATATTTAAAGAGTAAGGATATCTTAGTGAGCTTTGATATTAACTACCGTGAAGATATCTTTAAAGGACAGAATAATATCAAAGATATATTCAAGGATGTCATAGAACAAATAGACATCTTAAAGATATCAGATGAAGAGATTGATATATTCGGTGAAGATTATATCTATTCTTTAAAAGATAAACTCATCTGCTTATCTTTAGGTTCTAAAGGAAGTATGTATAAATATAACGATATGAAAGGTATTGTTCCCACGAAGAAAGTATCACCAGTGGATACCACAGGTGCAGGTGATGCCTTCTTTGGTGCAGTATTATCCCAGATAGATGGATATCGTTTACAAGAACTTAATAAAGAACAATTAGATAAGATATTTAAATTCGCGAATGGTGTAGGAGCATTAACCACTTTAAAGAAAGGTGCAATTGATGCATTACTCACAAAAGAACAAACATTGAAGTTCATTAACGAATAATTATCAGTATAATATTTATATATCCATAAAGAGTGTGGTTAGGGACAAGCCCAAAGATTCACCAACAACCCAAGTAATGTTGGGTGCCAAAGCTTGAACGATGGGAACTAAATGTATATCTATAACTCCTGTCTGACGATGGGAGTTTTTAATTCCTCTTTATGGCTATATGAGGAGGAATATGAATACCAAATCTTGGAAACACAAAAATAGTAGCGGTTCATTTAGAATCACAGTTAGGTTATCGTTCTAATTACAAAAGAAACAAAAATGCAGTCATAAACGGCTGCTTTTTAAAAACCCTAGAGTTTATTTGTATTCTAGTATTTAGTCCTTGCCAGCCCGTATCAGAGAATATTTCAATTAAACACATGGTACCGCAATAGCCTCTACGTGTACGCTCATTGTAGCACTCGCGCGTGTCAAGGCACGTTGAAACAATCGTTGGCTTGATTTTAAAGAACTAAAACTTATTTATTCTTAATAAAAAACCATATTTTTGAATAAAGACATGACCCATGAATACCACTTTTACTTAATAGATTATCTATTAAGTAATTATGCCAAGTAATAGCCTATATCTAGGGTTGTAAGTGGTAACATGTCTTTTTGGTTTATATTGAGGCGGATTGTTTGTCGTTTCCGAATTGACCAAAACAAAAAATGAATCCTCCATAATGTAGTCACAAAAGACAAACAGGAGGATTTTTAAATGAAAGACTTAACAGAATTAGTAATCATCATTGACAAAAGCGGTTCAATGCATGGTTTAGAAAAAGACGTAGTGGGTGGTTTTAATGCACTCATCGAAGAACAAAGCAAAGAAGGCGCTGTAAAGGTTACAACGGTTTTCTTTAACGATAAAGTGAATTTCGTTCATGAGGGAGTCGATATTAATGAAATAAAGCCATTAGATGGAAGAAATTATCAACCATGTGGATGCACTGCACTTCTTGATGCTATCGGAGATGCTATTTGCTTGATTAAGGCCAAACATTCAAAGCTCAAAGAGGATGAATTGCCAGAGCATACAATTTTTTCAATTATGACCGATGGATTAGAAAACGCATCACGCGAATACTCTTACAAGAGAATTAAGGATATGATTGAACTTCAAAAGAAGTGTGGATGGGATTTTATGTTCCAAGCCGCAAACATTGATACTGAATACGAAGCAGATAGATTAGGCATCGATAGAGACATGGCGATGAGTTTTGACGCTGATAGTGCCGGTGTCGGTTGTGTCATGAAATGTTGCAGCGCTCAAATCAAGAAGGCAAGAAAAAATCCAAGAAAGAAGGCTTAATTTATGAAAGGCCTAGAAGATTTTGGATTTACAGAAGTATGGGAATAGAAATTTACTGTATAAGCAATATAACGAATTAGCTAAAGAATATCATGTTGACTAATGGTATAATTGATTGAAACGAGGTTAGCAAAATGGTAACTGAAAATAAAACTCTCTTTGAAATATTATCAAATATTGATAGCAATAAATTTGTCATGCCTGCATTCCAAAGAAATTATGAATGGGATTTAGATAGAATCGAAAAACTTTGGGATTCCATTTTACAAGGCTATCCGTTTTCTACATTTCTTTTCTGGGAATTAGATAGAGAGCACGTTTCATCTAGCAACTATTTCTATGTATTTGCTAGAGAATGTTGTTTCAAGAAGAGTGGTGAGAATAAGGGTTGTGCATACGCTAGAGATAAAATCGATTTTGATAATCCTGAGCATCCAACCATTGCTGTTCTTGATGGCCAACAACGTCTTACTTCGCTTTATTTATCTTTGTTTGGGACTGTTTTTAAAGAACCAAGAAAAAATAGTTCAAAGTATTTATTAAAGCTCGTTATTGAATTGGATAAGAGCAAAATAGATGAAAACAATGCTTTCAATTCTAAAAAGTATGGCATTTATTTTACTGAAAGAATGATAGACAACACCTCTAGCACCAGATTTGATGTTAAGAGAATTATGAATGAAGAATTTAGACACCCAGATACTAGACAAATCGCTATTGAAAACATTGTTGCAAATGTTCCTGAAAGGCAAAGAGAATATGCAACAGGTATTTTAAATAAATTGTGTGAATCTATATATGATCAAAAGCTAGTGGTTTATACAAAAGTTTCTGAATTAACGCAAGATGACGCTCTCGAAATGTTCGTGCGTTTCAATAGTGGCGGAAAGCCATTAACTAAAGCACAAATCTCAATGTCAATTCTTGAAGTCTTTTGGCCTAATGTTAAGAAAGACTTTGAAAGCGTTTTAACAGGGAAGTATGCTAATTTTGGAACCGACTTTATTTTGAGAACCGGACACATGATTTATGGTGATGTTATTAAGTCGAACATTGACCAGGATTTTGCTCAAACCTTTAAAGCCTATTTTCCAAAATTCAAAGAGTCACTAAGATTGACCTCCGAAATATTTGAAATGATGAGATATGACATCTCCAAGTTCTCCTCAAAATGGAATGTCATCATCCCAATTATTTATTTGATTTATAACAACGATGATTATATTGATAGTATTCAAGGGCTCTTTGCATACTTGTTTAGATCGATCTTATTCAATTTCTATTCTTCAGGTACAACCGGAAAACTACAAATCATGAAATCTTTGATTTATGAGAATAATTTCAAATTAACTCCAGAGATGTTTGAAGGCGTCGATGATATGAGAATGACAGATGCTAAAATCGATGATTTACTGTTTGCCGAGAAAGGAAGCATTGCTGCAGATAACACCTTATACTGTTTGGGAATCAATTATATTCAAGAGGGTTATGATTATGACCAAGACCACATTCACCCAGATGCTAGATTCGCTCGTTCTAAGCCATTGGATATGACAGAGGGTGATTGGCTGATTGCTAGAAATTGTCACGACAAGCTACCTAATTTACAGTTGCTCAGAAGTGAAGAAAATGAATCTAAGGGCGACCAAGATTTTGATGTCTATTACATTTCTTTAAACCCAACCGCAAAGGCAAAAATGAAAGTAGAAGGTTTTATTCCAGAGGCTCCTGTAGGCGTTGGCGAATCTAAGTACTATAACATTTCTAACTATTTGCATTTCTATGAAGACAGAAAAGCGTTATTAAAAGAAAAATTAAGAAAGCTTTTAAACGGAGAAATCTAAAAAACATAATAAAAACCCTACAAATCCCGCATTAATTGCTTGAAAATGTAGGGTTTTCTAATGCCTATACCAAGACAACTTTATAATGTAGATGTTCATTTCTATACCTTCTTTCTAATGTCACATCACCCTCTAAAAGTGGTGTGTGTTGAACCAAACTTGCTCTCTTCTCTTTGATGTAGAGGTAGTTGGCTTTTTCATTATTCGGAAGGACGAATACAAGCTCGTGTCTATTAACAACGATAATGGCTTGTAGACATGTATTAACGATTGGTTTAGTGAGCGTTTCTACTGTGAGTCTTTGACCGCCTATGCTCTTGCTCATATCTAATAAGCGAAGTTTAGATAATTCAGCTTCTCTAGCTTTGCATTCTAGGTCGCTAATCTTCATATCTAATTCACGGTAATCGATGATGCGTTCTTTATATTGTTTTTCTAAGACTATCTTTTCGATTTCATCCATTGTGTTTTGTTTCTTTGTAATGACATCACTGATTTCATCTTCTAGAGATTCTTTTTGTCTTTTAAGGTCACCAATCTGTTCTTGAATGTTACCAGACTCAGTATGCAAGGCGATATTATTCATTAACTTAGTTAGAGCTTTGCCTTTATCAAAGTAGACTCTATTAATAACTTCAACGGTGGTTTTAAGAACAATGTCTTCACTGATTGGCTTTGCTCTGCATTTGTCTTCTGCATAATTGAGGACATAGCCATTACATTGAAACATAATTCGTGGTGTTGCGTATCCCTGTGTCCAATGTCTTCTTTTAAAGGTATCGCCACACTCAAGGCAGACAAGCATTCCACTTAATGGGTATTGAGATGCGTATTTTCGGGAATCTGGATTGGTCCCTCTAAATTTTTCTCTATTACGTGCATAAATT
>JAKPKF010000045.1 GCA_029553845.1 bacterium
ACTATTTTGTAATATGGGTTTCGGACAGTTTCCTGTTTAGCATTTTTTCTAATAATATAATAAGCTAAACCGTTCATCTCATCAAGGACAACTTTACTTATAGCTTTGGTAGGTAAATACTCTGCGAAAATGAGATTGGAATTCTGTCTTGTATTGACTATAACAAAGGCATATCCAGCGGGGATGATAACTTTCTGTTCTTTCTTTGCAACTACTTTAATTATTCTGTTATCCTTTGGATTTCTGTATCTTTGTAAAAGAATAGTTGCTCCACCATAAACAACATCAATTATTCTTGGGTATTTAAGAACTCTTGTTGCTCTTGTTTTAACAAATTCAATACCAGCCAGGTTAGGTTGAAGTAGGTAGAAATTGATTCTAATACCTTTTGAACGATATAAATCCTCTTGGTCAAGGTTTTTGTATTTAGTATAGAAAATGTCAGGACAGGTAAGTTCTTTGTTTAGCAGTTGTGGTCTTACATCTGCAATTGAAATCTCAATCTTTCCTTCGAAAGAAAGATCTTTGCTTTGTAAATTTTCTCCGTCATAAAAAAGTTGGAATCCAGATGTTTTTCTAAGATCTATTTTTGCCATTTGGAGTATTATACCACATAAAGTTTTTACTCCCTAGAAAACGATTTTAGAAGCTCTGAGAGAATGAAGGCAGCAATAATGTAAAAAACTAATGCGATTATCGGGGTAAGAGGTAGTACAAAGTTATCAATCTGGAGATTATTTGCGGTTATACCTACAAAGGGAGAAATAAACATTTCACTTGTATTCTTAACCCAACTGGCAAATTGGTTCTCCGTGTTTGCGTTGATAAAAATTAGAACTATACGAGTCATAATTAAAGCTTCGATAAAAAGTATTATTGTATAGGCTAATCTGAATATGAGTTTTAACATAATAGATATATTTTAACTAAAATAATTCCAAATTGTTAGTATAATATTGTAACTGATTCATAAACCTAGTTACACCATTTGCCCAGGCATGTTCAGGATTTTGACCACATGGAGGACAGTATACAGGTTCAATGTCAAAAGGCGAAAGAGTAACTCCATAACCTTGTGCTAAACCTCTTGTTACTTCTGCAATTCCAGCTTCCCATGTAGTGAACATACTCCAGCCTCTTGCGTTTTTATTTATACCCCTCCAACCCCATGCATTGTTCGAATTACTTGGGATTAAGTTCCCAAATGCAGATTCTACACCAGAAATTGAAGCAACTAATCTCCAATCTAGGCCATATTTGTCTGCCTCTGTAATGAAAGCCTGTGCAGATGAGGCCATTGGAGAATTGTAATCCGTTAAAAATTTGTTCATTGCCAATATTCTTGGATCAAGAGTGAAGAATTTTGAAGAGCCAGTGTAATTTCCCGTCTCAAGTTGTGTTTTGAGATTGTACTGTCCAGCATACACATGGATGTCAAATACAGGAGTTAAAGTATTCACTTCGCTTTTATCAGTTTCTCTAATCATTCCAGCAAATAAATCAACTAGTTTGTTTTCCACAAAAGGTGAAAGAAGGATATAATATAAAGAAAGTATTATTACGAGAACCCCAATTCTAATAATATTGGAGTTATGTAATGATACTTTGAGTAACGAATTTATCTTACTTGTAATCTCTTCTGGCATAATGTTCAGTATACCAGAAAGGGGCAATATTTGTTATGTTCACACATCTACATCTACACACAGAGTATTCTTTGTTGGATGCTACAATCAGAATCACGGATCTAGTTGAGAAGGTAAAATCTTCTGGTATGACTTCTTGCGCCATTACTGACCATGGAAGCATGTATGGTGTTTTCAAATTCTACACTGCAATGAAAGAAGCAGGTCTTAAACCTATAATCGGTTGTGAAATATATGTTGCACCAAGGGGGATGGATCAAAAGGAATTTGGCATAGATAACAAATACTTTCACCTTATTTTGCTTGCTAAGAATTTAAAGGGCTACAAAAACCTAATGAAAATTGTTTCTGTCGCGCATATGGATGGCTTTTATTACAGACCAAGAATAGATTTAGAAACTCTTTCTAAATATACAGAAGGAATAATCTCTCTTTCTGCATGTCTAGCAGGACCACTTTCAACCGCACTCCTACAAGATAATTATGATTTAGCACTCCAAAGGGCTAAAAGTTATGCAGAGATATTCAAAGATAATTTCTACATTGAAATTCAACGAAATGGAATGGATGAACAAGAGATAGCAAACAAAGGACTGATGAAGATAGCAAAAGAGCTAAAGCTTCCAATTGTTGCTACTTGTGATTCACATTACTTAAATAAAGAAGATGCAGAAATTCAAGAGATCCTTTGGTGTATAAGTGATGGAAATACAATGGATGACCCAAACAGAAGAACGATGCCTACCAATGAATTTTATGTAAAAACCCCAGAGGAGATGAAGA
>JAKPKF010000049.1 GCA_029553845.1 bacterium
CTTCATAAAGCTTAATGTGCTTTTTTATTGGGTTCTTAAAAGCTTGCTTAAGCATTGGATGATTTTCGTTTATAAGATAGCTCTCATAGTTAAAGTTTGATTTTCTAGAAACTTTAAAAATTGCTAAGTTCATCACAAAACTACAGCCTTTAAAATACGTATTAGCTTCCATAGATGGAATTTCTTTTAGGACTTCTAACTTTCCCTCAAAAGTCTTTCTGTATTTCTGGGCGCCTGGTTTATTTTTCTTCCATTTCCAAAATGGGTCTTCTAACCAACGAAGAGGTTGTAAGCTTATAATTTTGCCGACATGTTTATCGACAACTTCCTCAGTTAGCTTTGCTAAAATTGACAAGTGCATCCTTCCATAAGGAGGGTTCATTATAACGGTGTCAAACTTTTTCATAATAATTAGTCTAATTATGAAAATGATGTTAATATAGCCATGTGGCTAGTTAGACTTGAAACTTTCATTTTTGACTTAACTAACTAACTATTAGTTAGTCTAATTATTATGAAAGCCGGATTACTTTGAAAATGATGTTAATATAGGTTAGACTTGAAACTTTCATTTTTGACTTAACTAACTAACTATTAGTAGCTTAAGTCTTAAGCTGCTGTCATGTGACTCCACCTGGGAGGCTTAAACTTGGCCTCTCAGGTTCCTTTTTCTTATAAAAGTCTTGGAGAAAATGAAGCTTTCATTTTGAAAGTAACTAACTAAATATTCAAAGTTAGAAGCTTTCATTTTGAAAATAACTAACTAACTAATAAATTATAGCTTATACTTTAGTACTAAGCTTTTCAGCGATGAAGACGTTTTCCGAAAAAAGCCGTTTCATCACGTCCTAATTGTTGGAAGGCTTAGTACTAAAGTTAAAGCAAAAGGAAAAAATAGAATGATACGGCAAAAACAATCACAATACACAGCATCTTTCGAAGACAACGATTGGAAAAACCTAAAAAGATGCGACGACTTAATTAACAGAATTGCTCACGCATTAAGAGCAGAAGACTTACTTATAATAAAAGAGTATTCTAATTCTAAAATTTTACGAAACTTAGAAATTATATCCACAGAAGAAGCCAAAAAAAGAGCTCAAAAAACATACGACAAACTTGAAAGACTCTCTATAAAAACTGGTGATGCATCTATTATGCGTTCACTAGAGCAACTAACACGAAATGAGCTAGAAAAAGACGAAAAAAAGAAAACCGATGCTTTAGGCTCTATTGCTTACTCAATGTCAAAAATGCCAAACTCAGATTTTACTGGCACATCACATGGCGTTATGTTGCTTGCTGGTAACGATGGAAAGAAAGTTTATAAAGTTCCCGTTATTGCCACTAACATGTATCTTCATGAGCTCGCTAACCACCCACATTACGTTGAAAACTTAAGAGAAAAAACTCACATATTTCATGTAACTTGGAGTGATATAGCACACAGGAATGTCTTTGGTTTATGCTTATACAGTGAAATTGAAAATACGGAAAGACATACACATTTTTATATTGACGAAAAAACTGGAAAAACAGTTTTCGTTCAAAAGGGATACTTAAAAGACTTTTTAGTCTCAGACACTGGCATTGAGCAATGGAGACATCTTCCAGCGCTAGACTCTTGGCTAGAAAGATATAACACAAAGACTGGCAAGCAAGGGACTAGCAAGAAAAAAACTGGTGACGAGTATGTTTTTATAAACGGTGAAACTATTGAGGGCAACCTCAGAAAAAGAGTAACTGAAAGCATCTTATACAGAAGCCAACAAACGAACTTAGTTCAACTAGCAAAAAAAGTGTATCGAGTTTCTAGCCTCTATAACAATGACATTCAAAAGAAAAGAAGAGCTGGAAAAGCTAACAAGGGCTTAGCATATGCTGTTGTTCAAGAAAACACAATTATTCCACACAACCAAAGCACACTTTTCAAATATGTTAAAGACAACCTTGGCTACAAAAAGTCTTCGTCATCTTTTAGACGACAACTTCTAGGACTCGCCAAAGGACAAAGAAAAACTATCGACTTAGGCAACGGAGAGTTTGTCGTAGTTAAGCACCTCACAGATTTAGAAGACATTGAAATTAGAAATAATGGTGCTTGGGGAAAAGAAATTGAAGACTTTGTCAGAGCACCAATAACTAAAGAAGAAAAAGAAATTATCTTAGAGCAAGACGAAGCTTTTTATAGCTTTCAATATGTCGACTTTATCCACTCATCAGTTGACGAATATCTTAGCCCACCATTAAAAATAGCCCAATAACTTTTTAGAAAATTTTTTAGATGCTAAAGTTATGTCCTCTTAGATATATAAGCCCTTTTTGAGGGCTTTTTTTATGTTTTGACGACTTTTTTATCACTTCTTCCGAAACCTAAATAGAAAAAATGACAGTTTTTGCAAGAAGCCGCAGGCTTTTTCCCGTTTAGACTGCTTCTTCTTTTTCATTTATGAAAAACTCCCTTTAAGAATAGTACCTCGACTCTAATAAAATTTAAGTAATTAATTATTGTCTCGTAATTAATTAATAGCTGGTAATTAATTAATAGCAAACTTCAACTAATGTGCTCTTACTATTCTTAAAGGGAGTTTTTCATAAATGAAAAAAGAGGAGCTCAGTCTATGGAAGTAAGAGCCGACGGCTTTAAGCGTTGCACCAAATGTATTGCCCTTTAGTACTAACTGTCTAGGAGGTATGCTATTGAAAGATAACTTAAAAGCATTAGAAAAAGAAATTGACGAAGTCAAAAAAGAAATGAGGAGTCCAGACTTATGTCGAGGCACAGCTTCAACTTATAGTCGTATTTCTGGCTATTATAGGCCAGTTGAAAATTGGAATGAAGGTAAAGCAACAGAGTTTAACGAGAGACAAGAATATTCAATTGACAGTCATTAGCCAGCCCAACCAATTTATTATGGTGAGTCCTAAAATAATAGTCACATAATTTTCCCGTAATATCAAAATGTGTTGCAACATAAGAAAACTCGCTGCTTAAGTCTTTTAACAAGCTTTTCAGCGAGTTTGTCGTTTCTTCAGTGTAGCCACTTTCCCACGCTGCATGACAAAGTTCAATACCCACTGAGTAATTATTTGCATTGTCTGGTAAATAAAGTTCACCATTAGTATTTTTATATTTTGTTGGGCCGCTTGTCCCAGCATGGTAAGCCACTTCATCAAATGGTATAGCTTGCACAATGCGTCCGTCTAGTCCTATGACGGCGTGCGCACTTCCGTACGCTTTTCTACTTTTCCAAAAAAGTATATTTTGTTCAGGTGTGGACATCGGATTTCCGACATAATGCAAAACGATAATTTTAGAGTCTTTTAATTTTGTGCCAGGCCTGTTCAAGCTCTTTGGTGGCAATAATAGTTTTTCAATAGTCATATAATTTATAAAAAGTGTCCCACTACTAGTCCAGCGGCCAAACTTACAGCTATACTCCCTACCAGGGCCCAAAATAAATTATTGTTCTTTTTTGTCAAAGAAACAATTTCTTCTTCTAATTGTAAAACGTAGTAGTCATTTTCTTCCATACGTTCACTCAGTAGTTGCCATTGATTTTCTAATAAGTTCAAGTTCAATGTAAGTGTATTCACTGATTCTTCTAAGTTCAATGAGTTGTTCTCTAAGTTGTCCAGTGTACTGAAGACTGAGTCCCACTTCTTGCTGTACTCTTCCGACGTCATCATAGATTCTATTGATTGTTGATTGGAAGTCGTCTCGTTGTTCATTTGTGATTGCGGTGTATTTATCATTGTACAACTTTCTTGCGCAAAGAAAACCGATGCAGAAAAAACTAACAAGAAGAGCAATAACAATAATGATTTTACGTTTATCATTCATTTGGCCTCCATAATTCACTCGATTTCTTCCTTAATAAGATTGAACCGGCTCAGCTGTATAAAGACTATCAAAGAATGTTGTATTTGTTAGTCCACCTATCGCGTAGCGTAGGGCTGGGATTGCATCTGGGTGGAAAACTTTATCATCGATTTCATAAATGACAGTATCTGATTCTTTGTCATGTTTGTATAAAGTTCGACTACATTCATCATCGATGATGCCACCTTTTTTAATTAGTAGAATGCCTCTTCTCATTAGTTCATTAAGTCTTGAGATTTGGTAAGCTACATCTGTTTTATTTGCATTTTGTATTGTTAGTCCACAGTTCCAGATTTCTCGAGTTATAGATTGGTCTGAGTTGTCAGCAAAGAAACGAATGTCTTCAGCAGGCAAGTTAAATTTAGCTCTTAAGTCGGCTTCTATTTTCAAAGCTGTTTGAACTATAGTACTAACGTCACTTCTATTCCATTTGTATTCATCAACTACATAAAGTCTGTTTGTTACACTATTACCGATTACTGCGATTAACGCGTTGTTATCAGCAAAACCAAAGTCTACACCTACAACAGCGAAGTCTGGTCTAAAGTCAATTGGAACATCATCATAGTATTCGCGAACAGGAAAAACTTGTAAGTTTGTATCGTAAGCGATTTCACCTAAGTATTCTCGACGGAAAATTACATTATCACGAGTCCAACCATTTTCACTAAGAACTTTTTCTAAAACTTCATATCTATTTGGTATAGTCTCGTTATCAAGAAGTGAAGCACTATAATGTGCCCAAGCAGGTGATTGACAAACTTCTTCCCAGTATGATTTTGGTGCTAGTGGTGCAGTTCCCATAGTTATCACAGTACTATTACGTCCTTTAATGATTGGCCCTAAAATGTCAACTAGTAAGTATCGCAAACTATCTTGTGATTGACATTCATCTATAGCGATTAAACTCCATTCAGTACCACGAACTTTCTCTCTTTCATTTTTATTACTATTACCAGCTAGTTGTATGTAAGCATCGTTCTGAAAAGTTATACGTAGAGCAGATTTATCTATTTTAGCCACTGGTATTCGTATAGTGTCAATGAAGTAAAGAAGTGGCTCCCACATAATTTCTTTTGATTTTTGTATTGTTAACCCAATGTATAAAGCACAACGAGGCTTTTTTACTTTATTCCCTTTATCAGTAAATGAAACATCAGTGCCTTCTAAGCAGTGATTTATCATTATAGCTGCGGCCACATAAGATTTACCCGCTCGACGTCCAGCTAAGAGATTTATTTGGCTTCGCCTATCATTAAAAACTTCTTTCTGCCAGTTAAGCAGTTGTTTGTGTATCATGTACTCAGAAAACTCTTTGTCAACAGTATTAGAGTTGTTAAAATAATTCTCAGTACTACCAATGACTGTTCGTATTTCTCGCAATGATTTGAGTGCAAACTCTGGGTCGTCATTTCCTGCTGCCATAGCTTTGAAGTTTTTCTCCAGTAGCTTAGCCATTTGTAGTTTAGATGAAACTTTACCTGTTGTTAACAATTCTCGCCATGAGTTGTAAAGTACTTCTTTGAGATTTATGTTTGGATTTTTATTCGTTATGACAGTACCATCAGTAAGTGTCACTTTTTTTGGCGTTGCTTTTTTAACAACTTTTACAGATTTTGCCATTAGTTGCTCCTATGTTAAACGAGCTCTAACAACTCCACCACGTCGTTTTTTCTTAAGTTGTTTTTCTGTTAGTGAGATTACTCCATTAACAGGACACCAGAAAGTGTATACGTCTAGTTCTTTACTAGTTAAGAGAAGTGAGTGAGCATGTTTCCAGCCCGCTTTAATAGAGATTATGTCGCCAATCTGTAGTTTGTCTGTTTCTAAAAATTCCCAACAACTAATTCCTATTTGTGCCCAGGCAGCTATAGCAGTATCAGCGTACTGTTCAAGATTTCTTCGTTTTGGGAATGCATACTTAAAGTAGTCACTAGTGATTATCTCCATTAAGTCGTCTGGGTGAATGTCTTTAACTCCTTGCATAATGAGTCTATTAACCATTGACGTGATTAAACAACTAGTTTTTGGCTTAATTCTATTGTTTGTTTGTAGTTTGTATTCCATAATTTTTTCCCCTATTTATTATAATTAGACGTAAAAAGAAAAAGTACTGATTTTCACCAGTACTATTCATTTTATTTATTTATGTTGATTGAAGTTTTATCTATCAACTTATGAGCTAGGTCTATAGAAGCTTCACCTATTAAGTATAGCGCTGAGATTACTATCCAAGCTATAATTAAGTATTTACCAAACTCACTATTGATTACAGCGTCTGGTGCTATAAAAGTTGCTGTAGCTACTAATGCTGTTGTGATTACCCACACCCAAAATTTTCTACTACAAAGTTTAACGATTAAGATTTTTAGTTGAGCCATGGGAATGCTCCTGCAAAAAGAGCAACTATTGCTGCCCCAATAATTATTTTGAAAGCAGTATCTACTATAAACTTCCATTTAGTAGCTGCTTTCTTTTCTTCAGCGTTGTTTAAGTCGTTAGTTACTACAAATAAACTGTCTATTTGAGTAGAATGTTTATCTAGCAAGCTAAAGACTCTTTTATTACTTTTTTCTATCTCATTTTTAAGTAAGTCTATTTCGTTCCGCTGCAACCTAGTTTCAACTACGATTTCTTTAAGCTCTTCTAAAGTGCTGTCGATTCTATCGAGTCTATAAGTTATCATTTCACGTTTCTCCTGTTCCATTGTTTACCTCCATTTAATAAGTCACTCCCAGGGAACTCCCAGGGAGTGACTTTGTTTTATAAAGTTATTGTTGAAAGTACTTTTTCGTTATCACGAAGATGTACGTCATTTTCAATGTCACTATCTATTTTCCAATAGCCGTAGTGTATGGCCCAGTTATCTGGAGAAGTTGTAGTACCTCTACCATAAGTTGCTGTGAACATCACAGGAAGTAAGTCTAGTTTATTCATAGTGAACGCTTTACAACCATTACCAGCTGCTAAGTCGTGATACACTAAGTTCCACCATGGCTGTACTCTACTACTATTTATAGTTCTGCCACCGAATGAAGTAAATTTTCTGTAAATTGGAGTATTAGTTCCGTTGAAGAACATTGCGAATGTACCTTGTTTTATTACAGTAGTAGCTTCTGCACTAGGAGCAAAAAAGATTGCATTACCTATAGGCACTGCTGTCCAAGTTGCATTAAAAATTGTATGATTAACATTATGTATTGCAAATGTACCATTTTTTATAGTCATAACTTTTAAGATTTTAGCAGCAGACGTTGACGAAGAAACAGCACCATCAAAACCAAGTATTACTAAAGTTCCATCAGCCATTTGGAAAACAGAGTTACCTTTACCCCGGCCACCACCATTAACATCAGCCCAAGCCATTCTACCCCAGTTGACACTATTTCCAGTATTAGTATCTACAGTAGTTATAGAACCGTCAAGTCCTATTTTTTCGATTGCTCCAATTGCCCCTGAGTAAGTTACCCATAGATTACCTTCGTTATCAAAACCACGATTACAGATTGCTCCCATTCTATAGGCTCCAGCCTTAGTTAACGCTTGTGGCGCGCTATTACCAGATTTCAAAATTCTATAATAATTAGGTGTAGAGTCTGCAGTTGTTGTGTTTGCCGTCCCATATGTATCTGGGCTAAACACATAAATGTAGTCACCAACTTCTTCTATAGTAAACTCTTGGCCAATGAATGCATGCACATTATCATTATCTGAACCTTTTGTAGTTAGACGCCAAGCTTTAATTGGCTCATTATCTTGAAGAGTATCGTCACATCTGTAAATAAATGCTCCAGGAGTATTGTTAAGAGTTCCATAGAAAGTACCCCAAACGTTACCGTTACTATCAGTAAAAGTTCGTTTACCAGCAGTAGAAGAAATATAAGAAGTATCAGTACCCACGTACGCCAATCTAGTATGAGTTATAGGAGCTCCAACCGTACCAGCGTCAGCTGACAGAACATTGAAAACACCAGTAGTGCCATCTGGCTTACAACATAAAATTCTATAGTTTTCATTATAATTAGCATTAGGGAACCAAACGTTTTCATTACCAGCAGCTTGATTTCCATAAGCACCCCAGTTTCCTGTAGCTGGAAAGTCAAACTTTTTAGCGGCTAAAACATCTTCTTCACCTAAGTCATTCATGCCTAAAATATAACCATAAGTTGCATTAGTGTTTTCAAAGTACCCTGAGGATGAACCTGTTCTAGGCAGCCATACTGCAGAGTGATTTCTAGCGGACACACCTGTAGGTAAACAGTATATGTCAGATGGGTACGTAGCGGGTGTAGTTGCTCCAACTTTCATACCACCTAGTATTTTACCGTCTTTTAATGCAAAGAAAATGTTAGATTGAGCAAGTGAATTACAACTTACATAAACTACACCAGCCGCGTCTCCAGTATAATGAGCATTAACTTTATGAAGATATAGTTGTACTGCCTCTGCTGTATAGCTTGGACTACCAAAGCCATCGAAAGAAAGTACACGCTGTTTTCCTTTGCTTGGATTTGACGCTATGACAGTTGCACTGTCATATCTTGCAGCATAAAACCATTCTTTACCATCATAACAAAATTGAGATTTTACCTGGTCTATTCCATTGTTGTATCTATTATTATTAAAATAATAATAGCTAACATCATCCGGTGAGAACGCACCGCTCATAAGTTGTATAGTAAGTTGGTCACCATGATGTTGACGCCAGTCATCATCAGCTTTTGACAAATTGAGATTAGTGTCTATGTAGCCTTTAGTCACAACTTTATCTAAGTCTACGTCTGCTGCATTATCTGGGGCAGTAGTTACAGTCATAGGCGCTGAAGATGTCACCTTAAAGCCATCATCGTCATTTGATAGTGATGTTACTACAGATTGGCCACTGTATTCTCTATTCAAACCTTGAACTTCTTCTGTTACATCTACCCAAGCACCATCTTTACGACAGTACGGAACACCGTCTACAGGGGCGTTCCCAACTTTACCATCGATTTGAGTTTGTAAGTTGGCTTCTTCAGTAGTTGCCCAGTCCATCATGTAATCTATTGCGTCAGTGTTAGCTTGTATAAGTCCATCATGTAGTAAGTCTTTAGCTTGAAGTGCTGCTATAGCCACATCAGCTTCATTTTTGTTAGAAGTGATTTGTGATTGTAAGTTTGCATCAGCATGTTCACGCGTAGTTGCCTCTGAACTTATCATCTGTCGTGTTGCAGTATCAATTTCGTCTTGTTCAGCTGAAGTTCTATAATTGGCCAACAAATAATAAATTGTTAAGTCAAAAGTAGTTCCATTGAAAATTGCTATACCAGGATTAGCTCCACTGCCAACACCAATTTGTTGAACCATGTATGTATCGCCAACTGCTGAAGTTGAAATAAGAGCCTGTAAGTCTGTTACATCTTCAACAGAGCCTTTATAAGAAAATGCAGATGTTCCATCACCTTCAATAGCAAGTGAAACGTTTCCCCATTTAGGCCTGATTGTTGAGTTAAATTGTATAGCTCTATTTGTAGAACCAACGTTAACAGTAGAACCATTATCAACGAAAACAACTTGCCCTGCTGAGTTTATCATTTGTCCAGCTGTGCCAAACTTTACGCTGCCTTCGATTGCACCATCGAGAACTGTTGCATAATTAACTGTTGCTGTATCAACTTCTGCTGTTTCTGTTTGAGTTCTATTAGTTGATAGATTAGTCACTTGTAAATTTACCATAGGCCTATCAACTTCTAATTCTTTGATTTTAGCTTTGCTAAGTACTGTTAAGTCCTTATAAGTGCCTTCACTTTCTTGCGCGTTAAGAACTTGAATGTTATCTACAGAAAGTCGTTTAATGTAGCCATGTTCACCAGTAGCTTGATTAAAGTTTAATTGCCCAGTTAAAGCTAAGTTACTACCATTACCTTGAACAAAAGTAAGAGCAGGAATGTTAGCCTCTTGCAAGTTGGCTTGTACTGCGTTGATTTTGTATGTACCAATAAATTGGGACATTGCAGCTACTGTTGCCTGTAGTTCTTTTAATTGTTTCTCTAATGCTATTCCATTTGAACCTGTTACACCACTAGAGCCTTTGAGTTGGTCTGTTATCATTTAGATTTCTCCTTTTTGAGTGTCTAACTTATTAAGTTAGTTTTCTATTTATTTCTTTCGTCGTATTTTTCTCGGAAAGTTTTGTATTGTTCACCGGTCAAACTATGTGGCTTAATTACCATCTTATAGTCTGGCCCATGTATTTCTATTTCAACAGGTGAAAGTTGATGAGCCGCCGCGTTAACTACGTTCTGTATTAGTTCATAGTTGAGTGGTAGTCTAGCTAATTCTTTTATCTGTTTTTTAAGTTCGATTTCTGCTTTTAATTCAGCTCGAACTCTCTTAAATGTTTCCCTTAAAATTCTTATCATTTGTGTTCCCCTTTTTTTAAGCACGTATTTTAGCGCCAGTTCCAGTCTCACTAAAGTCTGTTATGTCAGTTCCAATAAAAGTTATGTGTATTAAGTCATCTGTTGTTATCGCCAACTTAAAACTATTTCCTTTTGGGTATTTAGGAGTCATTCGTATTCTAACGTTACGTCCTTGCCAGTCAGTTGGATTTATCACAACATCTTTAGTTTCAACTTCCATTTCCTTTCCATTAAGTGTTGTTAGTTTAAGCTTAAGTCGTTTAGGAGTTTTCTGTTCTTCTTTAGTAGCGAACAATACAATGTCTGTATAAGCAAAGTTACTAACGGCAGCATCACTCCCTAAAAATTGAGTTGCTAGTACAAACTTATCTGGAGTACCAAGTACTGGGCTAAAAATTCTCCAACTGGCGTTAATGTCATCACCATAAGTTACAGCAACACCATTACAAGTTCCTAGTAAAATTGCACCTTTATCAACATCGACGGAACCAATGTCCTGCGGCGTTCGTATAATTAACTCGTCTGTATCTTTGTCTTCCTCATCAGTTAACAAGTAAAGCACTTGTTCTTTTGAACTATAAACAGCGTCCCTTACAAATCCTTTGTTAGACAAGAAGTCGATTGGCTGCATAGTATTTGAACCAGTAAAAATGAACAAACGTTTTTCCCAGTCAGAATAAAAGTAAGCTTCTGAACCAGAGTTACTCAAGTACTTCATTCCTAATGCATAACAAACGAATGTATTTACAATAGTGTCGCCACCTCCTAAGTAGTAGATTGCCTGTCCATCATAATAATAGTTGCTACCATAGATTGTAAAAATTGTGTCACCATAATAAATTGTATTACTTAACAAGTAGCCCATCATAGTTCTATTTTGTGCACTAACAAGTCTAGCTCTCATGTTATCTAAAAGTTTTACTGTAGGAGTGATGTAGTTTACTCCTTCTACAGTAGCACCAATTGGTATAGGCAACATTACTGATGAAGTAGTTATGTACCATTGAGTTCCTTCTTTCAAAACATTATTTACTGGCTTTCCCCATAAGTCGTATCTATAGTCACCATGTGGGTCGTCAGTCTTCCTATTAGTAGTTTTGTATTTTATAGATGTTTCAGCTGAACGTAAAGTATAAAAGCTATCTATAGATTCGTCAACATCATAAAAGTTACCTAGTACTGGCTTCATTATCGGGAAGCGTTGATTTATCGCCTCACTAATAAATGCCTTTCTATCAGCAGCATTTAATGCTATAGGTAAAGTTATGGCCACTGTTAACAAACTAGTACTACAGTTCTTTTCAGTTAATTGAACGTTGTTCCCGGCCGCTTGGTACCACGTATCATTAGTGATTGTATTTTTTTGTAAGATTATTTCACCTATACTAAGTTGGTGTTCATTGTTGTATGGTATCGCTGTTCTGAAAATTGTTATGTTACCACTTCTATCTTCAGAAATGTAGTTGTTGTTATCTAGTACGTTAGTTATAAAATTATAGTCGGCAACTTTTTTTATTCTCAACTTACGGGCGTCACTAGTTTTATCTATGTAGAAAAGTATGTTGTCTATCATCATGATGTAGCCAGTCTCTGTTAATTGAATGTTGTATTCGGTATGGTCACCAACAACAGTGAACAAAGATTTCTTAAATGCTACACCAGCAACAGAGAGTCCATTAACTAAAAGTTTGAAGTGGCTCTCTTTTCCACGTATAAGTGGAACGGTGAACGGGATTGACATAAGTAGACTATTAGTACCTATGTTAGTATTTCCAACAGTATAGACTAGTTTGTTAAGTTCGCCACTAGTAAACGGGAAGTTGTAAGAAGCAGCTGTCACTTTAGCTTTAATCGATTCTCTACGTTCCATTTCTTGTCCACCAGCAGTAGTAGTACAACCAAGAGTATAAATGTAAGCTTCTGTTACATTAGTTGCAACATACGTTCTAACATAGTTTTTACTCCAGCCCTTTCCATACGCCCAATAAACACCATTGTCATCAGCATAGTTAGAAAAGAAGTGACGTTTTGGTGCAGTATCAGTTCCATCAGCAGTGTCATTTTGGCTCATGTTAACACGAGTTATTTCAGTAGGTGCTACTGTTTTAATTATGATTTTATAAGTTGGGTCATTATTGTATGGCCTGTAGCCAGCAAGAAGTGGCCATTGTATTTGAGATGCACCATCATTCCAAGTGTCCCATCGTATGACACCATTAGACATCTCAGTATAAACTTTAACAACATCTGGGTCTGGTATTGGCTCACCTGTTATCATTCCTTCAGCACTAACAGTACCAAACCAGTTGAGTTGAGTTACTTGAGTACCATCTGTTAAATTATAAACAAAAACACATCTACGTCTAGCGTCAGTATCTTCACAACCAGCGTATAAGTAAGTGATTAGTCCTTCTTTGATTACTGTAGCTGAACCTAATTTACCAAGTGGTGTAAACTTATTGTATTTAACTTTAGCAAAATAATTATCATCGTCTAGTTCATAAAAATAAACATGACTATCGTATTCAGTTGCAAATGTATTTTCTATTTTACTAACGATTAACTTAGGACTATTCTCTAAAGTCATACAACTAGAAAGTACTGCTGAATGAGCATTAGAAGTCGGGTCTTCCGGGTCCATAATTTTCTTAACAGAGATTGTTGTTCCATCAAGATTTTGTAGAGCTAAGTAGTAAATGTCGTTGACTAAATAAATTGTATAGATTTTATCATTATAGATTGCTTGAGAAGTTACAGTACCAGATTGAGCAATTTCACACTCTATCTTTTCTGTTAACAACCACTTAAACGGCATGTCATAATTTTTATTTTTTAGGTCTGTTAACATCGCGCCAGCTTCTTCACCACCATCGTATAATTGGTCTATAGTTAGACTATTTCCAACAGTAGTAGGAAAGCCGGTATGTTCAGTTTTCATAATGTTAGAAAGCGCCCCATTAAAAGTTAGACAGCTTTTTTCTTGAAACTTTGGCTCTTGTGGATTACAAGTTGTATCAAGTGATGATGTATTTAAACGTGCGTTCAGTGGAACGTTGTATAGCATTGTAGTCTCCTATTTATTATAATTAGACGCTACTCAAATAAAAAAAAACGGGCCAGCAAGATTTCTCTCACCAGCCCGTCGGGGGAAAATATTTTAATTAGTTGCTATTAAGCACTGCTACACCAGCTGAAGCTGTTTTACGTAAAATGAAGTTACCATAAACATGTGCGGCGATTCTAAACTCTGGTCCGTATTCACCAGCAGTACCTTGTTCAACAGTGAAGAGTTTGTCGATGTTAACGTTAGGTCCGAATGATTTTCCGAGGCCTTGGTCACCAACAGCAGTCACTTCATGTTTGCCCATTTGGCCGTTAGAAACAGGGTCGATTGCTCTACCAACATTTCCTAAGTCGTAGAAAACTAATTCATCTTTTTCAAGACAGTAGATTACGTTTTGTGGGCAGTATGGGTCGATTACTGTACGTCCGATGAATGCATCACCGAATGCAGTTGCAAGTTCGTTTACACCTGAAGTGATTGATTGTTTACCAGGCATTGCGGCATTAGTTGCTTGCCATAAGTTTGCACTTACACCAAGTTCTGAGCCAATTTTGTCCCAAGTTTCATCATTAACTATCATAATGTTGTTAAGCCCACCAGCTCTTTTTGTTTTCTTAAGCAATGCAATCATTACTTCAGAAACAGTTTGTCCTGCTGCTTGTTTAACAAATTGTCCTGAAAGTCTTTCAACAGCTTGTGAACGATTTACTCCACGGAATGGAGTTGCAATGTAAGTTGTCCATGTTGCACCTGTTCTATCTGCTATTGTAGGTAAGATGTCAGGTAAACCTTCGATACCACGAGCTGTTCCGTCTGAACCACGAGAAGTGTAAAGTTCGATTACGTCGCCTTTTGCTATTGCAGCACCAGTTACAGATGCATCAAAAGTGATTGTTAAGTCATTAATTGCTGTTACTGTCATAACACCCGCTTTGAGAGTACCACCAGGAGTACCAGTTGCGATTACGAAGCGTGAACCAACGTCAAGTTTCATTATACCAGCAGAAGTTAGAGTAAGTTGATTACCAGTAGCTGCTACAGATGCTATTGCTGATTTACATGTATCGATTACACCCCACTTACCACCGTATAAATAAGTAGCAAGCACTTTAGAAAGAGCATCGAAACATGCTGCCATTTTGTTTGACAAGATTGCCATGTAAGCACCACGTTCATCTTCTGAAGTTAGGATTTCTGGCTGATTGATTGTGAACATACCAAAACAGTATCCTTGTTCAACTTTCCATTCACAGTTACGTGCACCAGTTGCTGGATTGTTAGCAACAGTTGAGTATACTGAACCAACGTTACCACCATTACCGTATTGAGCAGCGTATTTAATTTCCTTTCCACCACTCCAAGTTTTCTTTGGAATAGCAGCAAGCACTGGGCTGTTTTGGTATTTAAGATTGTCTACACCTGACAAGTAAACAGTTTTAAGTAAGCTTGTCATGTACGCGTTTGAGATTAATGCCATAATTATGTTCTCCTATTGTTTGGCTATTATAGTCCGCTAGAGTATCTTGCGAACTCTTCGGCTAATTGTTCTTCTAAGTTAGCGCCTTCGTCTTCGTCTTCTGCTTCTACAGTTACTTCAGCTTTATAACCTAGTTTTGCTAAACGTTCTTTTAAGTCGGCGATTCTACTATTAACTTCACCAGCTTCATCGAACCCATCTGTACCATAACCACTCATCTCTTTAAGTCTATTATAAAACTCTCGACGGCAGTCAAAGTCATCACCATAAAGTACTTTCATTCCTGGCTCTATACCAGAGAAGTCATAAGTACTACAGAAAGTTTCAAAACGTTCGTTGTCGGTAAACTCATCATCAGCTTCAAGCAACGATTTAATGATTACGTCGTTCACTGTGTGTTCTAATGATTGGAGTCTAGTGTCAATGATTGTTAAAACTTCTTTCAGCTTTTTCAGAGTATCATTCATTTAGATTTCTCCTATTTATTATAATTAGACGTTGTCCACAAGTGGGTCGTCTACTTTCATGTCATTTGCCAAACTTTCTGGATTGCCTTGTTCCATAAGTGCATCAGGAGTTCCTTGTTGCATAAGTTCATCAGCAGAACTAGCAGCTTGTATTTGTTGTCCAGCTATACCTTCTTCAGTAGTTTGTATTTCATTTTGTCCAGTTACATCCATTACACCATTTTCAGTCATTATAGCAACTAGTTCAACATCAAGATTATTTATTCTTTCGAGAGCCTCATAAGTCTCTTTATCATTTTTACCACCGAGTGATGCATAAAGTTGATTTTGTATAGTTGCAATTTCTTGTGAGAGAACTTGATAGCTAATGTATTCAGGTATCTCATACGTATCTTCTTCTATAGCGTTAGTGATTACTTTTTGTACACCACTATTAACAGCTGCTGCAAACTTATAAGCGTCTTGTAAGTCTGGTAAGTCCATGTACTCACCAGCTTTACTAGCAGGTATTAAGCCAACTTGAGTCATTTGCATGATTTGTTTTAGCTTTTCACTTGGGTCTTTACTAAGAGCTGTTGCTGCTGAGTATTGTATTTTGAAAAGTGTATTTTGTTTTTTAACATCTTTCCACGTTAGGCCTATAGTATTATAAGAGTCTGGTAAGATTTGTTCATCTTCAGGCAGTACATCAATTAAGACTTTAGCTAAGTCAACATAACTATTTATGTAGTTTTGAACTTGACATTCGAAGCGGTCACTTTCAATGTCTTCCATAGTTTGTAAAGCAACACCAGAGTCTAGTCCACATGGCTTTTTACTCATTGCAGATAGTTGACTAACACCAACAATGTCATACGCTTTATTAATATAGTAGTCTAACAAATTTAACCAAGCTGGGTCGATTGGTGGTGGTGTTACGTTGTGAACAGGAAGTTGTGACATACCTGCAGGCATTCTTAATTGATAGACGTTGCCAACTCTATTGTTAACATCACTTGATTTTAAGTTACTGCCTTCCAGTACATACGTAGTGTTAGCTGGATTTAGTTGCATTGCTGTTGAGATTTTAGCGTTGATTATGTCTATTTGCGTCTGTATTCCATCTAGTTCTTCAACAAGAGTAGTAGTTTTATTACCAGTCATTGTTGGATTATAATGTAAATAAACGAGTGGGAGTTCTTCAGCAATGTATTTTTTACTATCAACAACTCTACCATTGAGATAGAGTTCTGCGATTTTTTCTTCAGTATCAATGTAGATTTGCGCTGTACAATAATTATTATCAACTTCTATTTTCTTAGGAGTCAACTTGTTAATTGAAAGTGTAGGAAAGTAGGTGTATTTTATCATCATTTTAGTTGGCTTAGTAAAAGCATACTCACTATCTAATACACTAACAGTCCACGTTGGTGGCTGTTCGATTTTATTAGTAAACGGATTTACAAACAAGTATCCGCAACCAAAGATTGCAGCTTGTCTAAATGCAGCTGAGATTTTCTTATGTACACCTTGAAAATCATAAACTTGGTCAAAGTAAGTTTGTATGTTACGAACAATTTGATTCGTTTTATACGTCCCGTTAACTGGATTAAAGTATGGGCGAACTCTTTGATTAGAAAGTTTGCTAACGATTGTGTCGATTACAGATTTAATTATGTTAACAGCAGCTGAACGTTGTAAGTCTATTTCATTACTAAAATCAAATTGAGTATTGTTAAGAAAGTTGTATTCAGCGATTGAACGCAAGTCTATAGACAAATTATTATAGTAGCGGCAAATATTGTATTGATGACGGTCGATTGACATGTCAATGTTAGTATTTAGTTGAGTAAGTATTTGTTCTTTTTTCCACATCTTTACATTGCTCCCTGTGCAGGCCATGGCCCCATTCCCTGTTGTTGGGCCATACCTTTATCTATTAGTCCTTGCTTAAACTTCACATAGTTTTTGTTAGTTTCTTTTCTAACTTCATTAGCTTGTTCAGCTTCTTCTTCCGGTGTAGACAGTGGAACTTGCCCTCTAGCTTCCTTAAACTTCTGGAGAAATAAGTTCATCTTTCACCACCTTTTTAGCAAGAGTAGCGATTAAGCCTAGGCAAGCTAATGCTGCCATAGAGGTATCTACTCTTAAAATGCCGTCTGGAGCATCTTGTATTACCAAACTTTCTAGGCCAGGAACTTTTAATAAGTCTTGAGCTATAATTCCCATGTGGAACTCGCCTGGATTATCTTTGTATTCGTATAAGTAGTTGCGTAGATTAATTGCAACTTGAGCTAACATCTGGTCTTCTTCAGGTGTTGCTGTGATTTCATCTAAAAAGTCAAAATTCATTTTGTTCCCCTTTGTTAACCTGGTATAATTGCATCGAGTATTGCTGCAATTCCATCAGTGGCTATACCAGCTGCTTTAGCTGTCATGTTAAGTGTATGTTCAGCGTCACTTATTCCCATTTCACCACGTCTAACTTTAGCGATTATGTCAGCGTTCTCATTAGCCCATTTTGTTACTTTTTTCTGTTGTTCATGGTCCATTTCTTGTATAGCTGCGTACATGTCTTTTTGTAAGTCGTTTTGGAACACAGCTAAATTCTTTTGTGCGGTAGTGTCAATGTCCATTTGTAGGGCGTATTGCTTAAGTTCTTGTTTCATTCTTGCGTCAGCGTCACCAGATTTAACATCTTCTGTTTCTGCAGCAAGTTGTCCTGAAGTAGAACCAGCTGCTTGAGCCTTCGCCATTTCTTCTTGTCGTCTAGCCTCATCTGTATTTGCTATATCAAGTATTTCTTTTTGACTTGTTTTAGCAGTTGCAGTTAAAAGTTGTTCTTGAGTATCTTCGTATAATTGTTTATTATAGTCATAAAGTTCGCACCAAGCATTATACTCATCTTTTTTACCTGGTAAATTTCTTCCATTTATTACTGGTGTCATTCCACCTGTAAGAAGCGACAATGTTACAGAAAACAAAGTTAACCAGTCACCAGTAGATTTTCCATTTTCTTTTTGAAACTCAGCGAATGTTTTTCTTTTCTTTAAGTTGGCGTTCTCATCAAAAAATTCTAAGTTGAGCCCCAAATCATCAAGTTTATCAACTAGATTTTTATCGTCACCACCTGTTTCATCAGCTATCTGTTGAGCAATTGTTTGTACTTCGTCATCAGCTTCTGCTAATTTAACTCCCAATTTAGGGGCAGTAGGCTCTATTTCATCAGGTGTTTGCACTTTAGGTGCTTCTTCTACAGGAACTTCTTTTTTACTTTTATTATAAGCATTAGTTTGTTTAGCGATTTCACCTTCTGGATTATCTCTATAGCGTTTATTGATTTGTTTTTGTATAGCAGAAGTATCTTCACCATTAGCTCTTAGTCTATCTCTTTCACTTATTAAAGAGTTGTCGTCCCATTTAGTATAGTCCATCGCTTCTTCTACTGGTGGTGCCTCTCCTATTTTTCTTGACATCCGTTCAGCTTGTTTAGCACCAGCAGCTCTCATTGCTTCATGGTCCATTTCCCACTTTCCGTCTTTATAGATGTATCGAACACCGTATTCGTTTTTTATGTCACCTTCTTTTGGTTTAGCCATTATGTTCTCCTATTCTTCTGTAAACAAGTTAGCAATTGCGTTCATGCTGCCCAACAACAAATTATTCTTATTGTTAACATCATTCATAGCACCCGCATGCGCCATACCAACAGCATTTTGTGCAGCAGTGAAGTTGCGATTTTCTTGTGCAGCAGCGCTTGCATTAGCAGCAGCTCTATCACTAGCAGCTAATGATTTTTCATTAGCAACAGCATTGTCATAACCTTCAGTACCAGCTCGTATAGCTGCGTCACTCATTAGTTGAGCTGCTGCAAACTTTCCTAGGCCTGCTGAGTTCGCTGCACCTTTAGCATCTTTCATTGCTTGGCCAGCTTTTCTATTAGCAACATTACCAGCTTCTGATTTAGCTAGTTCAGCGTCTATTGCTCTTTCAGCCCGTTCTTCCGATTTATACTTAGAAGTATCAACAGAGTCTCCTGTGGCTGTTGCGGCTTTCTCTGCAACTTCCTTTGTGTCGCCTTGGTATCCTAATTTCCCATCAGTGATTCCAGTTACATCACCAAGAAAACTTCCTATAGCACCACCTGCATTTGTTATTCCTGTCCATACATTACCCCAAAAGCCAGAGCCCATAAAATATCTATTGTATTTCACGATTATTCTCCTATTTATTATAATTAGACGTTAACGATGTATTCCGTTAGCCATCATGTTAAGCATAATAACTTTCTTCATAGTGTCATTCTTATAGATTTGACTATTGACAGCATTCGCTATTTTTACTGCAGATTGCACCATGTAGTCTTGAGCGTATGGTGACATAACAATGTTCTTAACTCTAGCGTCACTCATAGCCGTGCTTGATTTAGCCAAACCTATTGATTGTGTTTGTTCACTTGGGGGAGTAGCAGTTGCCGGAATCTCTTCTGTTTGAGTTTGTTTGTGGTATTGTTTCAGCCATTCTAAGTAGTCAGCATAAGTCATCTCTTGATTTGGTCCATAGCCATGTATTTTAGCAGGATTAAAAGTTTGTGGTGATTGTTTTGGAGCAGATGATTCACTTGTATAAGATTGGCGTTGCTCTTTAGCTCTATCTGCTTTATCAGATTTGTATTTTTCCTTTTGTTCTGGTGTCATTGTAGCTGTATCAGTTGTCTCGATTTCAGTGTCTAAGCCTTTAACCCAGTCAGCTGTTAAGTCGGCAGCTTTTGCAGCTGGATTTATTGCCCAGTCTGCAACTTGCGCAGCATTTTGTATAGCAGTATTTAATTTACTATCTTTAGTATTGCTACCAAAAACATCATCGTAAAGTTCAGTCGCTTTTCTATGCATTTCACTAGGTGTGATTATAACTTTATCGACAGCTGTTGCTATAGAACCTATTGGGTCTTTTACAAAGTTTTTTACACCATTAGCAACATCTGTACCTATACCTATTACGCGTTCATCAAAGTTAACTTTACCATCACCATCTCTATCGTATTTTTTGATTTTATCAGCTTTCTTTTGTTGTTGCTTCTCAGTTTTTCCTTTGGCATACTGAGTAGCATTAGAAGCAGCATTACCTATTTTCTCGAAAAAGCCTTCTTTGCCGTCACCATTTCTATCGCGTGATTTCCCATCATAACGAGTAGCTGATTGGCCTTTTGCTTCTTGTTCTTTAGCATAATTAGCTTGAGCTGTTTTTTTATTCGTAGCCTTAGCTTCTTTGTTAGCAGCCTTACGTTCTTTCTCAGCAGATTTATAAGATGCTTTTTCTTCTTTAGAGATTTTTCCATCTCCGTCAGCATCTTTTTTAGCTTTGTTCTCAGCTTTAGCAGCTTTGTTAGTAGCTTTACGTTCTGTTTTAGCTTTTTTAGCTTCTGATTTTGCAGAAGATTTAGTTGCACCACCCATAAAAAATGAACGAGCAGCAACGTTACGAGTACGAGTCGCCATAAATTCATCACGTCGTATAGCTTCATAAAATGCTTGTCGTCTAGCTGGTAAAAGTTGGTCTGTTACATACGCATTTTGAGCCCCAACGAGTCCACTGAAAAGTGTAGCTAGTTCTGCTTCTAAAAGTGCAAACAAACTATTATTTGGGTAGTTCATAATTGTATCTGGGACAAATGACGCTAAGTAAAGTTTTTCATCATCTTCATCTAAGTAGATTAAGCCATACCCTGTTTTATCATTCGTATTTATAGCGAACGCTTGGCCTTTAGTATCATGTCCAGTAGCAACTTTATTATTCCATTCGACGAGTGTTAAGTTGTTCATTACACAAATTGTATCGTCTTCATAATTGACAACTAACCATGGGCTGTTTAAGTGTATTGATTTAATTGGAATGTTTTCACCTTTAATGTTCAACTTAGTAAATGCTGAAGTTACATCATCTCCATCAAGAAGTATAATTTGATTGTATGGGTCAAATGAAAAAGAGAGTCCTAAGTATTTACTATTATCTTGTGGAACGAAAGTTGCGTCTTCAACTTCTCTTGTGAAGAAAAAGTATTTTTTTCCATTGCCTTCACCGTCTTTGAAGTAGAAGTACTCTTGAGTCATTTTACCGATTTCTTCTATGTTGTTAGCGTCCAAGTCTATAGTTAGGCTTTCTCTAGGCATAGTTAGAGTTTGTGGATTTGGTGTGTATTCGATTCGGTATTCATTCATTTGGCCATTATCGAAAATGCGTATAACATCATTTTTAGTATCATACGTTCCAGGTGTGCCTTCTTGTCCTGCTGGGCAACGAAGTATTGCTTTTAGATTTGCATTCTCTAGTCTATAAATGTTGTTGATTGTTTGACAGTCGTCTGGTATTGTGATTGTTGGTCCTTGTGCTGTAAACTCTTTTACATAGTAGCCATCTGATGTTCCAGCCAAACTATTATAAAGTTCTCTATAAATGTCGTTTAAGTAGCCAACAGAAGTATTCCATTGTCTAAAGTCACTGTTCTGTATTTGAGCTAAGTCACAAGCGGCATTAATGATTTCACTTGCAGTTTTAGTTATCATTAGTAGTCTCCTATTTATTATAATTAGACGTACTGACTACTTATGTTTATTTATAATTTCTCGTATTTCTTTGTTTGTATAAGCTTTACCATCTATACGTATAGTAGAGATTTCATCATCTTCTAATTCATCTAAGAAGTCGAAGTTGTCTTCATAATAATAATTTTCAACTTTATCAAAGTCTACAGAAAAATTCTCTCTTTTATAGCGTGTGGCGTTTTCAAGTACTATCTTTCTAGCGTCCCAGTAGCACAAAGTTTGTAAAGTTCCATAATTATAATTACTATTTTTGTAGTATCTATTCATAATTCTAAGAAGCGCTGTTTCAGCCATTTCTTCTATTCGTTCAGCTGGTATAGAATGTCTGTTCTGTTTTAAGATTAAACTTCTTATGCAGTCTTTCATTATCTTTTCTACAGCCCATAAATGAGCCATGTCACCAGTCTCATTATACTTTTGTTGAGCAGCCAAAAATTCTAAATTTTCAGCGCTTTGTTCTGCTTTTGTTTTTTTCTTTTTCATAATTTAATTAGTTGTACTCTTATAAGAAGTCAAAGTTTAAGATTACGCCACTAGGTATTGGAGCTAATGCTTGTATAATTCCTGTTCCTTGATTTATAATGAACAAGTATTTTTTTCCAGTCGCTGGGTCTATTCCCATAAACCTCATTGTTACTAGTGGTGCCTGTGTTACATAACCTATTGTCATTATAGCTGGGAATGCATCTGTTCTCGTCAATGATTTAGTGTATGGCTGTTGATTTTCAGATGATGTTTTTGTATAAGTTGTTGTGTACCTATAAGATGTTCCAAAACCATAATAATAATTATAGTAGTAGTTTGTGTCTGTTGATGAACTTGTTGCTCTCGTCCAAGTTAATGTTCTACTACTAGATGGTGGCATAATTGCTTGATTAAGTATTAACCGTAAACAATGTTTATGGCCCCAGCTAAATGAGAAGTTTGTATTATTATAATTAGCGTCACTCATAAAGTCTATGTCATAATTAGCTTCAATTCCTAATTGGAAAATTGGATTAGTCATTTCATTTATTCTTTTTTCATTTCTGTCAAATGTAAGATTAAGTTCGTCACTAGTAAAGCGATTAAATAAATTGCTATTCGGGTCTATTACATTGTAGGCCATTTAGTATCTCTCTCTCCCCAGTTATCTTTATAAAAGTCTGGATTCACAACATAGTTTTGCCAACACCATACTTGTATCGGGTCACCATTTGCATCTAAAACACCCGCATCATAAAGTATTGAACCATCTTCTAGTAGTTCACCTATTAGTACTGGATATCCAGTGTAGTAGCCAACAACAGGCTGTTTATGCTCTGCCGGTAAATTACTTCCGATTATAGCAACTTCTAATTCTTGAGGTTTTTGTTCATAATTAGCTAAATTTTCTTCTATAGAAGTCACTGATTTATTCAGTCGGGATTGTGAAAGTTTGTTAAGTTCTGAGCTAACTCTAATTGGTATTTGTGAAGAAGTCATTTGTTCTCCTATAACTTGAAGTAGCACGTTATGCCGTAAGTTGTTTTTTGAGCAGCACTAATGTTACCTATAATTCCGTATAAGATGTCTTTAGTATACTCACCACCAAATGAGATTTGCATAAATTCGTTAGCTAAGCCAGGTATAGGACTAGCACCATCTATTCCTACAAACGGTATGTAGTATGGGTCACCGGTGTTTTCTTTGTTAAGTCGTATAAGTTCTACAGTAGTGTTAGCGTCTACACCAACTAAATTTAGAACAAATGAGATGCAGTAGTAGTTGTCCCATCTATAACTAACAAGATTACTAACGCGCGCGCCTTGATAGAGTATTCCAGTATCTATGTTAGGAAGTAGTCTTTTTAAGACTACTGTTTTGTCATTCATTCTATTAGTTTGAGCGCGCATGTAGCTATTTATAGTTTCTTTTTGTTGTTCATTATAATTTTTATCAGTCAAACTAATTGAACGAAATGACATAATTTATCTCCTAAAGCATCTTTCCGACAGCGCTTTTTACTCTGTCGTATCTATCATCTTTATCTTCACCAACGTCTTTTTCTTTTTCTCTTCGTTTATCGTCAGCTTGCTGTCCAAAAAGGTTTTGAACAATATCACTTTCACGTATTTTTTTAATTGCGTTATTCATTAACATAATTATAATTCCTTTATTTTTTTAGACAAACATTTAGTAAAAATGTTTTTCATTCTTACATCCGAAACTTCTACAGTAGCTTCTTTTCCCATACCTTCATTCCACTCATCTAAGTACTCAATAAACTCAGGGTCACGTCCTAAACCAACATAATCACTATTCTGTCTAACAGCTGTTGATTCCATTGGTGTGCCATCTGGATTAGTAAATGCGTTAGGCCCTTCACCAAATGCAGGAGCTTGTTGAATGTTAGTTTCATTAATTGCAGCCTCTTCAATGCGGTCCATAGCAGCTTTTTGTTCAGGTGTAAGTGTTACATCACCCCGCTTTTGTTTTTTTGAGTCGTAAGTACTATCTACTGTTGTTGAACTACCATCAGCTGCTTTATTATCGTCTTTATCAAAGTCGTCTATTAACTCAAGAACAGTTTTTTCTGGTTTTCCAGTTTGTTTCAACTCTTCCAAGATTTTTTCTCGAGTGGAAGCGTTTAAGTTGTTGTCTCCAGGGTCATTAGTATTAGTTGGCTCAAAATTGTTTTGAGCCGCAGCCTTAGCTTGTTCGTAAGCAGCAACGTCTGCTTCCAGTGCTGCTAAAAGAGCATCTCGGTCTTCAACAAACTTTCTACTGTATTCAAACTTTCTACTGTTGCTTGTGCTTCCGTCATAAGTATAGCCTAAGTCTTCACTAAGTGCATCCCAGTATTTTACCTCAGATGCGCGATATGCATCCTCGAGCTGCTGTAGAGACTCGTAGTCTGTTTCCCAATTTGGGTCATACACTTTGGTAGCCTCTACCACTTCATCGATAGCGTCCCAATAAGCTTTATACGCAGCGGCAGCTTCGGCCTCTAATGCTTTATACTTTTCTAGTTTAGCAGCAGTTGCTTTCGCTTTTGCTTCTGCGGCTTCTGCGGCTGCGGCTTCTTTAGCTGCAACTGTTTCTGCAGCTGCCTTAGCTTCTGCTTCTTTAACAGCACTAGTAGCTTCTTTTATACCGGGATTTATACCTAGCCAGTTGGCATTTGAACTAGAACCAGAAGAACCGCTAGAACTGGAAGAACCACTACTTTTACTAGAACTAGAGCTACTTTTACTAGAACTAGAACTCTTTTTTTCTTTCTTCTCTTTCTTCTCTTTCTTCTCTTTCTCGTCTTTCTCGTCTTTCTTTTCTTTTGCAACGGTAGCAGCTTCTTTTATACCAGTATTTATACCTGCCCAATCGATTTCTGCTCCACCCATAAAGTATTTATTCATTTGTTTTCTCCTATTGTTTTCCATAAGTCACGCCATTAGTTCTTAAGTTCCAAATGTATCTTCCAGGTGATGCCGAACTCATTATGTTAACATAGTGCTTTTGATTTGGGTCAGCGTACCAGTATACATCAGAGCCACCCTTAAACTTAACTAACAAACGTTTTTTTCGTTTATCCCACATAACAGCATCTACATTAGAACTATTAAGTGGGTACCACTCATCTACACCAGCATCAAAGTCTTGTTCTTTTTTTGAACCAGAGTTTTCTACCCAGGGATTTTCTTCTTCACTTTTTCGCCAAAATGACATGCTATCTCCTATTTATTATAATTAGACGTTGTTATAGTTTTGCTGCAACTCTTTCATCTTTTTAACAAACTTCTTTAGATTTTTAAGTACTAGTTCTAAATTACGTTGTTTCGCCAAAAAGTGTATAAGTTCGTGGCTCATTGGATTTAAACAAATAAACTTTTTTGGGTCTAAGTCGTCATAATGTTGACTATCTAAGTGGTGGAGTTGCCAACCTTTACGTAGTGGCTGTCCTGTTACTTGGTCCACTTTTTGTAGTTTTTTCATCTTAAGTCTAAATTTTTTCCACTGTTTAGTTGCTCTAAACTTATTTTGTTCTTTTACTGTCATTGTTGTTCTCCAAATAAAATGAGCCAGTAGGCTGTCTTAATTCCCACTGGCTCTAGGTGATTTATAGTAAATTAGTACTATTTTTTTCTTTTCAGCTTTTTCTCTTTTTTTAACAAGTCTACTGTTGGAAATTCTTGCCACTCTTTCCATAGCTGAACTATGTCCTCAGTTGTTGGTATAACAATGTCGCCAGCGTCATTTATAAGTGGCTCTTCAAACAACTTACTGCAGCAAAGTTCAAAGCCTTCATCGTTAGTTACGAAGTATGATTTGTTATAGTCTTCCGGCCATTCAACGATTAGTATAAACTTTGTTTTTAATTTAAGATGTTCTTCATGAATGTCACGAGCTTCATCTAAGTCTTTATCGTTGTACGCCTCAACTACTGTTATTACTGTTCCTCTAAAAGTATCATCTGTTCTTTGCATTTATTGCTCCTGTTAGTTTGTGAAAACTCTTCTTAGAGAGTCGATTGATTTAGTATTTTTAGTTAGTATGTCTTTTTCTAAAAGTAGTTCTTCTGCATAACTAATCAGTTTATTAAGAAGTTCTAAGTGGTCCATAGTATCGTAGTTTTCTTCTCTCATTTGCTCAACTAATTTAGCTACTTCATTTACACCGATGTATCTGTAAACGTCGTTTGTAGAAAACACATCTTTAGGATTGTATCTTCTAATTGCGTTGAAAATTGCTGTAGGGGCCATTCCTGCTTCACTAGTCTCGCCTAGGTCCATTCTACTAACGTACGTATAAGTGATTCGCATTCCAGTGTATTTGAACCTACTCCACCAGTCTCGTCCTATTTGTGTAGTTGTTCCATTTTGGGGCTCAGTGATTAACAAAACTAATTCTCCATTTTCTTCAACTATTGTTCCAGCAACATAGTGATTGTTTTTCTTTTTATTTTTATTTTCTAACAATAGTAGACCAGTGTCTATTCCACGTTCATACATTAAGATTGAAACTACTTGAGCAAAGTCATCACAGTCGACAACATAACCTGTTTTATCCCAAGCGCGTCCATTAACTTCTTTCTGTCCTTCAGTTAAAAATTTGTTGTACTTTCCATATCTAACATAATTGTTAGCTGTTTTTCTTGCTTCGTAGTTTAGTGCTGATTTGATTTTATAAAGTTCTGATTTTGGAAGTGTTGAGCAGCCTGTTAAGAATGTGGCTGCTAATAAGATTGTAAAAAATTTTGTATTCACGACGTACCTCTTTAATTGATTAGTTGAAAAGAGTCTGTACGTTATCTCAACGTTCATTTAATTAGTATTGCTTATACTAATAGATTAACATCTATAATTTTAATTTTCTCTTTCATCATTGTTCTCCATAAGCTTGTGATTTCTCATAGTATTTATGTATTTTGCTCCTATATTGATAATTAGAAGCATCATACTTGCCATGTACGGGGTGTCCCCATTGTGCTAATGTCCACTTAAAGTTTTGTAGTTTATACTCATCATAAAGTCGTAGTGCTATAGTCTGGTCTATTCCAGCAATTGCAGCTTCGTTTTTCACAACAACAAGATTTTCTCGTTCATCGTGTTCTCTAAAATATTTTGTGAAGTTGAAAAGTATTTTTTTCATTTCCCAACGTTGGCGTTTTTTATTTTTCTTCATTTTTTCTCCTAATGCCCAGGCTTTCGCTGAGAACATCTTTAATTTTTAGAAAAATCTCCAAAATTAAATCCAGACTTAAGCTTAAAGGGCTCATATTTTTCAAATGGATTTTTTTCCCAGAAAGCATCGTCCGTGTAGTCGTCAACTAAAATGTCACCAACTTGGAAATGCCCTCCTGGAAACTTTTCTATACAAAATTTTATAGCCTCTTCGTCTATGTCGATACCATATAAGTCTTCGTATTCGATAAAGTCGTAAGTATTCATTACAGCTGCTAAAAGTTGTCCATATCCAACACAGGGGTCTAAAATGGGCTTTCGTTCTTTTAAGTCTAAAAGCCTTGCCATATACTCTGCTAGTTCTCTTGGTGTATATATTGCGCCTTGCTTTTGTTTTTCTTTTTTAGAAAGATGGACGGCACCTTTTTCAAAATATTCAATTCTTAAGTTTTCCGCTTCCATATTTTTTTTTATTTTCTCCTTCTGTCTGCAATTTCTTGTTGCACAGACTGTTTCTAAATTTTCCTCCGTTTAATTAGTTTAGTCATCTCAATGTCAGCCGGGATGTCCTCTATATAAAGACGTAGACATTTGAATTTGACAATTTTATTATGTCTTCTGTCTGACGGGTAGTCAAATATATTGTTGCTATCTGCTATTTGTTCGTTGACATATTTTATGAAAGCCTCGTCTCTTTTAATAATGACGCCTTTTTGTAAGTCGGCGTTATAAAAAAAGAAATAGTCTGGCTCTGCATAGTCCCACCAGCCTCTTTGGTTTTCGTATGACAGCTCTATCCATATATACTCGCCAGGCCTTTTATATTTGGCGTCATGATAATTGAGCTTGACTTCCCAAAGTTCTTGTTTGTCACCTCTTGTTAGTATATAGTCAACATCAATTTCCTGGTATTCTGTTGTTCCTCTTACATCAACGTAGTCCCAGTTATTGGCGGTGAAGTAGTCCTCCGCTAAGTCCTCGATTTGCTGTCCTAGACTCAGCGAGGTTTTAAAGTCCCTTATTGCCACCGTTTAGGTACTATCTTAAATTTCTTATACATAAAGTAGGGAAGAGCCACATAGAGGAAAACTGCGACTTTCTTTGACACTCGGCGGACTATAAAGCATTTTAAGTCATACCGGAAAAAAGATTTTATTCTTGCTATTGTTCTCATGTTTAGTTAGTAACTTATGTTTTGATAGTTTCATAGCCGTCGAAAATATAGGGGATGAATTGATAATAAATATGTGCATCTTTGATAACTATTTTTAGCCATTTTTTCATAGTGTCAGAGGTGATATATTTATAAAAGTCTAGCATTTCTTTTTCAGTCTCAAATGCAACACCCACAATTTTATAATTTTTACTAAGCCATTTTGAAAAGCTTTCTTTCCAGAAAGTGCCGTCTTTAGTTCGTCCCTTTATGATGTAGCCATGACGAGTGTTTAAAACACCGTATTTGAAGCCATCATCAAGACTTAAACTTTTATTAAAAAAAGTGTGCGTATTTAAAGGCACAAAATAGTCTTCTTCTTCGTAGACTTTCATATGTTGCTTAATTGAGTTTTCGCGTGCTTTCTTAAACATTGGGTGACTTTCGTCTATAAGATATTTTTCATAATTAAAGTCAGACTTTCTAGAAACTTTAAAAATAGCTAAGTTCATGGTAAAACTTGCATCAAAATAATCTTCTGCCTCTAATGCTGGAATTTCTTTCACAACCTCTAATTTTCCTTCAAAAGATTTTCTATGTTTCTGGGCGTCTGGTTTATTTTTCTTCCATTTCCAAAATGAGTCTTCTAGCCAGCGGAGAGGCTGTAAACTTATAATTTTACCACCCTGTCTATCAACAACTTCCTCAGTTAGCTTTGCTAAAATTGGCAAGTGCATCTTTCCATAAGGAGGGTTCATTATAACGGTGTCAAACTTTTTCATAATAATTAGTCGTTTTCGTAGCCGTCGAAAATATAGGGGATGAAGCTATATGGATATCCACATTTATCAACAAAAAGCTTTAGCCATTTTATCATGGTTTCAGAATTAATATATTCATAAAAAGCCATCATCTCTTCTTTGGTTTTAAATGCAACACCTTCAAGAGGAGTCTTATATAGACTATCTTTCCAATATGTTCCGTCAGGTGTTTTTCCGTCTATTAAGTAGCATTGATCTTTGTTTAGTCGGTACATCGTCGGCATATTTATGGCTGCAATACGTCTTAAGGGTACAAAGTATTTTTCTTCTTCATAAGACGTGATGTGTTTTTTTATCGGGTTTTTAAAAGCCTGTTTAAGCATTGGATGGTTCTCGTCTATAAGATATTTTTCATAATTAAAGTTTGATTTTCTAGAAACTTTAAAAACTGCTAAGTTCATCATAAAACTAGCAGAGTCTTTAAAATATGCGTTAGCTTCATATGACGGGATTTCTTTTATGACTTCTATTTTTCCCTCAAAAGACTCTCTGTATTTTTTAGCATCCGGATTATTTTTCTTCCATTTCCAAAATGGGTCTTCTAGCCAGCGGAGAGGCTGTAGGCTTATAATGGTGCCGGCATGTTTATCGACAATTTCCCCAGTTAGCTTTGCTAAAATTGGCAAGTGCATCTTTCCATAAGGAGGGTTCATTATAATGGTGTCAAACTTTTTCATTTTCTTTTCTCCAATCTCGACAATATTAGTCTTGTATATTTTTTTCAAGATTTCTTTTTCGTCTTCTGTCCAAACATTATCAACATTACAAAGACTAACGTCTTGTCCAACAGTCTTCATATG
>JAKPKF010000054.1 GCA_029553845.1 bacterium
AATCATAATTTGTAGATACATTTACTGCATTTCTATTCGGAACAGGATAGCAAGGTGAAAGAGGATTATATTCATTGGTTGACCAAGGTAAAGACCAACTTTGAGATAGCAGCATTGACTCATAAGAAATAGGATTATAATTAATATCTAGCCATCGCAGATTAGTAAGCTCCACTAAAGGACTGATGTCACTTATCTGGTTCTGTTGAAGATACAGACTTTGCAGATTAGTCAGCCCCGCTAAAGGACTGAGGTCACTTATATGGTTATAAACAAGATATAAATAATACAGATTAGTCAAATTCGCTAAAGGACTGAGGTTACTTATTTGGTTACCATTAAGATTAAGATATTGCAGATTAGTCAGCCCCTCTAAAGGACTGAGGTCACTTATATGGTTACCACTAAGATTCAGATATTGAAGAGTAGTCAGCCAAGCTAAAGGATTGAGGTTACTTATCTGGTTAGACCAAAGATAAAGAGCTTGAAGATTATTCAGCCCCGCTAAAGGGCTGAGGTCACTTATCTGGTTCCAACTAAGATCCAACTGTTGCAGATAAATCAGCCCCTCTAAAGGACTGAGGTCACTTATATGGTTACCACTAAGATTCAGATATTGAAGAGTAGTCAGCCAAGCTAAAGGACTGAGGTCACTTATCTGGTTATGATTAAGATATAGAACTTGCATATTAAACAGCCCCGTTAAAGGACTAAGGTTACTTATCTGGTTATCATTAAGCCAAAGAAATTGCAGATTAGTCAACCCCTCTAAAGGACTGAGGTCACTTATCTGATTACAACCAAAATCCAGCCGTTGCAGATTAGACAGCCCCGCTAAAGGACTGATGTCACTTATCTGGTTATAATAAAGATACAGCTCTTGCAGATTAGTCAGATATTGAGCACCTTCTATACTGGTTATATTTCGTTCATCAGCATCTAAATATCCAGTTAATCCATTCAGATCAGCTATAGTAGGTTGATAGTCAGAGGGTTGACCTAATGCTCCGTTAATTACCATTCTAAAATTATCATCAGGAATATAGGCAATAGGACTGGTAACTACATATTCAGCAGGAACAGTGACAAGAGGAGAAACAGGATCATTGGAGGAGAGCTGTAGTTCATAGTTATAGATGCCAAGTGAATCTCCTGGAATAAAATTCAGGATACAGATTACCGAAGAATTGGGTTCTATAGTTCCGAAGGAAGGAGAAAGGTTAATTTCCGGCATTATGGATATTCCATCTCTATCCGTATCCTTATATCTTATGTTATTATCAGCTGTGTTTTCAATTTTAGGGTGAAGTTCCCTTGTTGTGTTATTTTCCTTAGTAAGATAAGCATTAGTTCCCGTTTTCTGTTCTGCCCGGATTAAAATAATATTGCTATTCCAGATAAGGGGAGCAGTGCCATTATTGGCAATAGTTATTTCTGTTTGACTGGTTTCTGCTGTTGTTAATTCATCATAAATACTGGTAGGAGTAACAGAAATAATTGGCTGATAGTAGCTCTCACCGGTGGTGAAATTCCACATTCCACTCCAGATTGTATCAGATGGGGCAATAGCTTTTACGCGCCAATAGTATTGAGTGTTGGGTTGAAGAGCTACATTAAATGAGTATTGAGTCCCGGATATATGATTACCACTTCCGATATAAGATAAATTATAGGGACTAAATCCTAACCAGACCTCATAGAAAACATCCTGGCTATAATAATAATTCCCCTGCCAGGATAAATCACAATTTGTAGATACATTTACTGCATTTCTATTAGGAACAGGATAGCAAGGTGAAAGGGGGTTATATTCATTGGTTGACCAAGGTAAAGACCAACTACGTGATAACCACATTGATTCGTAAGAAATAGGATTATTAATAAAAAGCCATAGATCTTGCAGATTAGTTAACCCCGCTAAAGGACTGAGGTCACTTATTTGGTTACCATAAAGATACAGATATATCAGATTAGCCAGACCCACTAAAGGATTGAGGTCACTTATCCGGTTATAACAAAGATTCAGCTTTTTTAAATTAGTCAGCCCCGATAATGGACTGATTTCACTTATCTGGTTATCACTAAGATATAATTCTTGCAGATTTATCAACTCCGCTAAAGGACTGAGGTCACTTATCTGGTTATCATCAAGATGTAGCAATTGCAGATGAGTCAGCCCCTCTAAAGGACTAAGGTTACTTAACGGGTTATTATTAAGCCACAACTCTTGTAAATTAGCCAGCCCCGCTAAAGGACTGAGGTCACTTATCTGGTTATTAGTAAGACAAAGAGACAACAGATTTATCAGCTCCTCTAAAGGACTGAGGTCACTTATCTGGTTATTATGAATCCACAACTCTTGCAGATAAGTCAAACCCACTAAAGGACTGAGGTCACCTATCTGGTTATCATTAAGCCAAAGCTCTTGAAGATTAGTTAGCCCCTCTAAAGGACTGAGGTCACTTATCTGGTTATTATAAAGCCAAAGCAATTTCAGATTAGTAAGACCCACTAAAGGACTGAGGCCACTTATCTGGTTCCAATGAAGATAAAGATATCGCATATTTGTCAGCCCAGCTAAAGGACTGAGGTCACTTATCTGGTTATGATTAATATCCAGCTCATGCAGATTAATTAGCCCTGCTAAAGGACTGAGGTCAATAATCTGGTTATATCTAAGATCCAGCAATTGCAGATTAGTCAGATATTGAGCACCTTCTATACTGACAATACTTCGCTGCCCAGCATATAAAGTTCCAGTTAATCCATTCAGATCAGCTATAGTAGGTATATAGTCAGAAGGATGGTGTAAAGCAATGTTTATTGCCATTCGGAAATTATCATCCGGTATCAGATTTACAACCTTATAGATAACGTTGGAGAAAGCGGGTTCGGAGTAGTTATCATAATCATAGTGAGCTATAATAGCCCATTTGTAATATCCGGTAGGCAGGTTTTGCCAGTTAGAATCATAAAAGTTAAATTCGCCTGTTGTATAACCGATTTGTTCCCAAAGGTAGGGTTCATTTTCCTGTCCTTCCTGCAATCTATATAGGGCATAACCCTGTTCCAATCCGGAAACTGAAGGTTGCCAGGAAATTTGTAACACGCTATCTATAAGAGCAGCATAAACATTCTGCGGAGGGTAAATATAGGCAATTGTTACACCGGCAGTATTGGAGGGTTCGGATTCAGCGGTTTCATAAAGAGCAGTTACATAGTAAGAATATTCTCCCTGGCTGAGGTTTTCATCATAATAGGAAGGATAAAAGCTATTGCCAATCAGCGTTCCATTCCTGTAGATATTAAAATTCTGGAAAGAGCGTGAAGGAATTTGCAGAGGGTTTGTAGATGCTGATAGAGTTCC
>JAKPKF010000118.1 GCA_029553845.1 bacterium
TACCGCTTTCAATGATATTGTAACTGGTATCGGTAGGGGTTCTCCGCTTATCCTCGACAACCTGGGTATTAAGATTCCAGATGCTATAAAGGCATCAGTGGAGAAGATGGGTGAGGCTGAAAAGACACAGGCTTTGCTAAATTTTGCAATAGAGGACGGTGCTAAGATAGCAAAAGAATATGGAGATGTACAATTAACCGCATCTGAGAAAGCCGAGATTCTAAAGTCTAAGATAGTAAATCTCAAAGATGAGGCTTTGGCTGGGTTGTCAGAGCCACTAGGAAAGATTATTGACCAATTTTCAACTTGGATAGACAAATTAGAAATCGCTGCACAAACAATGAAGGAAAAGACTTCGGACGAGATAGCTGGTATGCGACTTGCACTAAAGGATGAAACCACTGGATTGATACCAGCAGTAAACAGAATGAGAATAGCATGGGGTGAATTGATTGGGGATTTTGGTGGAGAGAATAAGACGGTAATGGAGACTATGATTGAAATGGTTACTGGGTGGGCTTTTTTGTTGGGGAAGGCAGCGGATGGTGTTACTGCCCTTATGTTTGCAATAGACGGATTAATAGATAAGTTCAGAGAATTAAACAAATATAACAAGGAACACCCGTGGAACAACCCTATAAGTGGAGTGGGGTCGTTGTTTAACAATGAGAAGAGAGCAACAGGGGGGATTACTTCTGGAGGATTAACAATGGTAGGTGAAAGAGGTGCAGAACTTGTGCAACTACCTCGTGGAAGCCATGTGTATAATTCAGAGGATACTAAGCAAATGGTGGGTAATAACGGAATAACAATAAATGTAAATGCACCAGTAACAGGAGTAGATAACTTAAAAGCAGTGATACTTGAGGCAGTCAATGAAGCGACTGAGAGACAAAATAGATTAGCCAATTACAATTTACTATGAAAAATCTAATATTATATGGTTCACAAAATCTAAGCAACAAGAAGTGTGGTATAGAGTACATAAAGAACTTCAGAGGTAGTATAAGTTCTATTCAGAAGATAAACAATGCAAGGTTTCCTGGTAGCACGGTAGTTGATAGAAAGATAGACGATAGGGGTTTATCAATGGGGGGAGTTGTAAGGGCAACAGAGGACTTGAGTTTACAAGAGGTAATTAATGAGTATTCTAGTGCGTTCAATGATAGCGATAGATACTTTAGAATATCCACTAATTATCTTGTGTTTACAGACTTAAAAGACGGTACAGGTTGGCAGATACAAGGAGACACCACAACTAATTCCTTTGATAGCGAGAGCTTCCAATATGAAGACGGTTCAATAAAGTTTAATGCTGATGTGAGTTTAGGTCATGGGTTTAGTGGCGTTTACACAGAAACAGGAGTAGGACAGAATCTGTCTACCTATGGTTCA
>JAKPKF010000119.1 GCA_029553845.1 bacterium
TATATTCTAAGTTAGTTAAACAATGATATCACAATGTTAAATGGTATTACTTTGGGAATAATAATTGTAATTACAATTTTTGTATTCCTTTTTATTATCTCCTTACTTACAAACATTCTATTAGCTCCAGTGATTAGAACACCAAAAAAGGTAATACAGGAGATTTTAGAGGTTATGAATCTTACTAAGGAAGATACTTTTGTAGATTTTGGGTGTGGAGATGGTAGATTAGTTTTGGGTGCGTATGAGCAAGCAAAGTGTAAGTGTATTGGTTATGATATTTCTCCAATTATGTTAATGCTTGCTAAGACAGCAAGAGTGGTAAGGTATCCTCTTTCAAAGGATATTATTTTTGAGGCACAGGATATATTTCAGGTAGATATATCTAATGTTACAAAGATATATTGTTTTTTAGATGAAAAGAGTATGGATATTTTAAATGAAAAGCTAAGTAATTTTGTAAAGGGTGGGGGAGAGGTATATAGCTATATGTATGATATAAAGGGATTAAAGAATGAAAAGAAGATAATACTAAGTAATGGTAATACACTGTATATGTATAGAGGTGTTTAGGGATCACTAAGATATATATTTAAATATAAGGTAGTGATCCCTTTGGATCTAGAGTTAAAGGAACATTCCCGACAAAAGTGCAATTGAAAGAACAATTGGAATTACACTTATTAAGAAGAAAACCACATCAAGGAATTCCCTTTTTTCTTTAGCGATTAATTGCCAAAGTTCGATCGAGAAAGACAGGAGGAAAAGCAGTGAGGTAGTGAAAAAGAAGTAATTTGACATTACACCTTTGACGACTTCCGTCACATACCAGATTAGAATTCCAGCATAAATAATTATTTGGAACCAATTCAGGATTTTCCTTTCTTTCCGTGTACCAATTTGAAGTGCATTCCCAATGATTAATATTACCATGACACCGACATAAAACCAGATAAATCTTTCCATCTTTTCTTCTCCTTTTTATTTTCTATATGTTTTTTTTGTACTACCAAATATACCTTCCACCTATGTATGAAAAACATATTTGGTAGACAAAATAATTACATTAGAAAATATCTAGATCCTTTTTAAAGAACAGTATCTATATGAATTAAATCAATATAGATGTATATATTATACTATAGGACAACTTTTAATTCAATTCTCCACTAAACAAGGTATAATATCCATATGCCAATATACGAACCATTAGCATCAAAATATAGGCCAAAAACCCTTGATGATTTCATTGGTCAACAACACCTTGTAGGGGAAAATGGACCAATTAGAAAATTCCTTAAAACAGGAATTATCCCCTCCATGATATTCTGGGGACCACCCGGAACTGGTAAAACAACCCTTGCATACATAATATCCCTTAATCTTTACTATGACTTCCACAAACTACAAGCAGTAACAGCTGGTAAAGATGCACTAAGGAAAATTATTAAAATTGCACTTAACAACCAACAATACGGTAAAAAAACAATCCTTTTCTTAGATGAAATACACAGATGGAACAAAGCACAACAAGATGCACTCCTACCATATGTAGAAAAAGGAGTCATCATACTAATTGGTGCTACAACAGAAAACCCTTCTTTCACAGTAATTAGTGCATTACTCTCTAGAACTAAAGTATTTATATTCAACCAACAAACAGAAGAAGATATATATCTCTTACTTAAGAAAATCCTTAAAAAAGAATATCCACATATTAAAGTAAAGAAAAAAGTCTTAAAAATGATGAGCAACCTCTCCAATGGAGACATACGCTCTGCAATGAATATATTGGAAATGGCAGCTACACTTGTTCAAGAAGAAAAAACCTCTGAGATTACAGAAGAAATACTCAAAAACACAGTACAAAACCCAATCTACTATGACAAAGATGGAGAAGAACACTTCAATATCATATCCGCAATACACAAATCCATGAGATCATCCAATCCAGACGCTGCAGCATACTGGGTTGGTAGAATGCTCGCAGGTGGAGAAGATCCTCTGTATGTGGCTAGAAGATTACTAAGATTTGCAAGTGAAGATATTGGAAACTCTGATCCACAAGCATTAATACTTGCGAATTCCGTGTATGAAGCATGTCAAAAACTTGGAATGCCAGAGTGTCAAATATTTTTGACTCAACTTGCCATATATCTCTCTAAAGCTCCAAAAGATAATACTGCATATGTAGTAGAAAACATGGTAAAGAAAGATATCGAGGAGTATGGAAATCTTCCAGTACCATTAAATATACGAAATGCTGAAACAAAACTGATGAAAGATATTGGATACGGAAAGGACTATCAGTATGACCATGATTTACCAAACAAAAAATCTACCCAACAGTGTATGCCAGATAAATTAAAAAACAGAAAATATATTCCCGAATAACTACACTATTCTGAATTCAATGAAGAAAGTATTCTTAACTCTTCTTTCTACGATTTTCATTATAGCCAGTAAAAGAGATTGAACTTCTTCCTCAGTCTTACTTCTAAAAGTAGTATCTCCAATACTAAAAAGTAATTGTTTAGATGGTATCCCTTTGAACTTTAGATTCTCAATATCTTTTTTATAAATAGTTTCTGTATTAACAGATAAATCCAAAGGCTCTAAGTTACTTTCTAGGTTAACAAACGAAAGAGCCCTATGCAAAGTCTCAACTTCATATTCATTTAAAATTCCATTACAATATCCAGGTTTTGCCTCCTCTGTATTCTCAACTAATCTGTATCTAGAATTTGGGATTACATTAGTATCAAGAAACATATCTTCGAAAGATTTAAGCCTTTCGTTAAAATCAACCCTTTCACTGTTTTCTTTTTCAATAGGCACATTGTCCATATCCCATAATTATACACTAGCCTCCTTGTCTAACAAAACATTTACATATATAATTATTTCGTTATGACATCCATAAAAACAGATATAGAAATAATAGACCGCATACTAAACAAAGGAGTCGAACAAATACTTCCTTCAAAAGATGCACTTAAAGAAAAATTACTCTCTGGGAAAAGACTAAACATTTACCAAGGATTTGATCCTACAGCAGATACACTGCACATTGGACACTCTGTTGGCATGAGAAAACTAGAAGACTTCAGAAAACTTGGGCACCATGTAATTTTCCTCATAGGAGACTTCACTGCAAGAGTAGGAGACCCATCAGATAAAATGGCAACAAGAAAAACACTCACCAAAGAGGAAGTTGAAAAAAATATGGAAAAGTATGTCGAACAAGCTTCACATATTATAGATATGAACAACAGTGAAAATCCAGTAGAGATAATGTACAACAGCAAATGGCTAGAAAATTTGACCTTCGGCGAAGTTATAAATCTTGCCAGTGAGTTCACAGTCCAGCAGATGCTCAAAAGAAGCATGTTCCAAAAAAGACTTGAAGAAGACAAACCAATCTACCTAAACGAATTCCTTTATCCTCTGATGCAAGGATATGATTCTGTAATGATGGACATAGATGTAGAAGTAGGAGGCAACGATCAACTTTTCAATATGCTCTCTGGTAGAGATATGGTCTTTAACCACCTTAAAAAAGAAAAAATCGTTTTAGCAGGAAAACTTCTTGAATCTAATGACGGCATAAAGATGGGTAAATCAATGAATAACATGATACGTATGGATGACAAAGCTGAAGATATCTTTGGAAAAGTTATGGCATTTACAGATGATTTAATTGTAATCGGTTTCGAGATATTAACATCGGCATCTATGCAAGAAGTAGAAACATACAAAAACAGGTTAGATGCTGGAGAGAATCCAATCAATCTAAAGACGGAATTAGCATACAGGGTAACTGCAGAAATCACATCAGAAGAAGATGCTAAAAAAGCAGGAACATACTTTGAGAACATTTACCGAAACAAAAACGATGACGAAAATATTCCAGAGGTAACAATCTCTCAGGAATCATTACCACTCGTTGACCTAATAGTTGAAGTAGGACTGGCAGAGAGTAAATCCCAGGCAAGAAGACTAATAGAGCAAGGGGCAGTAAAGATAGATAACGAAAAACAAACAGATTGGAATATGGTAATTTCTCTCTCAGAGAATAATCCTTTTACACTTAAGGCAGGACGCCAACTATGTAGAATTCTCTACAAGAAATAACTGGGGGAGACAATATTTAAAATATCCACCCCCAATACAAGAATGGGGGGTTTTTTTAATATGAGCAAAATTGAAATTTTAAAAGAAGAAATACTAAAAAATTCACCCGAGAATTTCAAATCTTTAATAAATGATGCCATATCTTTTGCACAACAAGCTCATAAGGGAGAAAACCGCAAATCTGGTGAAGACTTTATCATCCATCCATTAAATACTGCATTAACTGTGGCAAAGATTGGATTGGATACCGACACCATAATTGCCTCCATTTTACACAGCCTTGCACACAAAGAGGATAAGATGGATGAAATAAAAAAAATCTTTGGAGAAGATGTATATAGTTTAATTAAACAAACAAAAAAAATTCACGATGCCACCAAGAATACTCGGACTCCAGATGAAGTAATTACGAAATACATATTAAATAGATCAAAAGACATACGACCAATCATAATCAAACTTGCTAGTGCACTACACAATGTTCAAACCATACAATACTTACCAAAGGAGGAGTTAAAAGATACATTGAAAAAAGTTTTCAACATCTATGCTAACCTAGCAGAATATCTCAATTTCAATACTATTAAAAAAGAATTAGAAGAGAATGCATTTAAAGAATACCAACCATTAGAATACGAGAGCATCACAAACAAGATGGAGAGTCTAGGTATTAATAACGAACTATTAGAAAGATATAAAGCAACAATAGAAGAACAAATAAAAGATTTAAATGTAACAGTACAAGGAAGAATCAAAGGCAAATACAGTATATACAATAAGCTAAAGAAATATGAGAAGGAATGGAAAGACCCAAATATTGGTAGTCTGACAGATATAATCGCTTTTCGAGTCGTGACTCAAAGTATTGATGATTGCTTTCTTGTTTTAGAAAAGATAATGGACAATGCTGAACTTAACACACAACTTTTCGACGACTATATTAGCAATCCAAAACCAAATGGATACCAGGCAATACATTCAATTGTTAAATTTCCAAAGATAGCAGATCTGGAAATTGAAATCCAAATTCTTACTGAAGTAATGCACTACACTAATACATATGGCAAGGCATCACACATAGCATACAAGGCAAGTCAGAGTAGATTTGCACAACCAACAGATGTGTACTCATGGGTAGAAGATGTACATAACAAGATAGAAAGCCATATTAGCAGAAGAGAATTAGAAAGATCCATCCCCATTGAATGCAATATATTCGAAAATGAAGTATATGCCTTTACTCCAAAAGGTGAAATTATACTACTTACAAAAGGGGATACAGCTTTGGACTTTGCATTTAAAGTCCATACCCAAATTGGAAACAGTGCAGTAGGAGCAAAGATAAATGGAATTGCAGGGAAACTAGATACAGTCCTAAAAACAGACGATGTGGTAGAAATTAAGACACAAAAAGACAAACTATATCAAACAGAAAGTGCGCTTTCTATCGTAAATTCCTCCTCTAGTAGAACAAAAATCCTTCAGGGCATCTGTAAGAAAAATAAAAATTAATGTAGAATAAAAAGCATGAAAAAGAGTACTATTAAAAAATTTCAGAATGTAGGAAATATATTAATTGCAATAATCCTTCTTGGAGGAATACTTATCCCCATAATCCTAACTCTTCTTCTTCCATAATATGTCTCTAACAGCAGATTCAAAGGTTGTTGAGATTAAAGGAGTAGGAGAAAGCTTAGCAACAAAATTTTCTCGGCTAAACATTACTACAGTAAGAGACCTTCTCTTTCATGTTCCAATTAAATACCAGGATTCATCCCATCTTCTCTCAATAGAAGATTTTCTCCTAAAAGGGGAAGGAACATTTCTTGCAGAGATAGTAGATGTAAAAACATTTAGAACAAGAACAGGAAAAACCATTACTACAGTAAAAGTAAAAGATGATACTAAGAAAATAAACCTTACATATTTTAACCAACCATATCTTTCAAAAGTGCTCATCAAAAATGAGACATATCTCTTCGATGGCAAAGTCACCATTAAGGGTAGCAAAAGAGATATCTACAATCCCAAATACGAGCTGTTCAAAGGAGAGAAGGAGAAACAAACAAACCTAGGTAAACTTGCCCCCATATATCCGGAAACTGAGGGGCTAACATCAAACATGATTAGGAAAATACTCAAAACAGTAAAAGAAGATATACCTAAAATCTTGTCAGACCCATTAGCAAAATATACTAACATTTCTCTACAAGAAGCCATTACAAAAATCCATTTTCCAAAAGATACCAATGATATACTACAAGCAAGAGAGCGATTAGCATTTGATGAAATGTTAAAAATAGCAATCAAAATTGAAACTGAAATACTAGAGCGAAGCACACAAAAAACACTTCCAATAAAAACAGATACAAAAATACTAAACAAATTCATAAAATCTCTTCCTTACAAATTAACAAACGACCAGAACAAAGCTATGGAGATAATCCTAGAAGAGATTAATCGCGAAGTACCAATGAACAGATTACTAAATGGAGATGTTGGAAGTGGAAAAACTGTTGTAGCAGCAAGTGCAGTATTAAACACCATTAAAAACGGTTTCTCTTGTGTACTTCTTGCTCCAACAACTGTGCTTGCCAAACAACACTATGATACTTTCAAAGATTTGTTTAAGGGTTTCCATATTCCAATCGAGCTATGTATATCCTCCCAGCAGGATATTAGCGATGCCAACAATAAATTAATAATTGCTACACACTCAATCCTATACGACAAACAATTACCTTCAGATTTAAATCTCGTTATCATTGACGAACAACACAGATTTGGAGTAGAACAAAGAAAATACTTCTTAAAAAAATTACCCCATACACCACACCATCTAACAATGACTGCTACACCAATACCAAGAAGTTTAACCGAAATCTTCTTTGGAAATCTGGATGTGTCAGAAATTAGAGAAAAACCATCTAACAGGAGAGGAATCAAATCTTTCTATACACCATTTACCAAACGAGATGACTGTTTTAATTGGGTAGCTAAAAAGATAAAAGAAAGTCAATTTAAAGAACAAGCATTTGTAATATATCCTCTCATTGAGGAAACCGACATATCTGTTGCAAAAACTGTTCTAACAAGTTTTGAGGAATTAAAAAAGAAATATTTTAAAGATATATCCATTACATATCTTCATGGGAGGATGAAAGATACAGAAAAAACAAAAATCTTAAATGATTTTAAAAAGAAAAAATACAACGTACTAGTTTCTACTTCAGTTATTGAGGTAGGCATAGATATCCCAGACGCAACAATTATGGTAATTGAAAATGCAGAGAGATTTGGCCTTGCACAACTTCATCAATTAAGAGGAAGAGTAGGAAGGAGTGATTTACAATCATACTGTTATACAATCCCAGGCATTGAAGTGGAAAAAGATTCTAAAGCAGAAGAGAGGTTAAAATATTTTAGTAAACACAGTTCTGGTTTTGATGTAGCAGAGTACGATTTGCAGAGTAGAGGTCCAGGAGAGGTGTACGGTATTGCACAATCTGGCATTCCTCTTTTCAAGGTCGCCTCCATACACGATTTAGATACATTAAAAAAAGCTAGAAATGTTGCAAAAAGACTTTTAAAAAGTGATAATCATATCGAAAATATCTTACAAAATATATTTAGATGAAAATACATGTAGTGCTAGACAATATTCGATCAGTTTTCAATGTAGGGAGTATCTTTAGATCAGCCGATGGAGCAGGAAGTGTAGAGAAGATATATCTTTGTGGTATGACTACTCCAATAGATAACCCTAAGCTTGAGAAAACGGCATTGGGAGCGACAGAGATGGTAGAGTCTGAACATTATGATACTACCCAGGATGCTTTGGATGAATTAAGGTCTAAGAATATCCCGATATATTCTGTAGAATTAACCGATGATGCTGAAAATTTCCAAAAAATTAAATATCCAGAAGAATTAGCACTAGTCTTTGGTCATGAGAAGAACGGAGTAAGCCCAGATATACTTCAAGAGAGTGACAAAAAAATATATATACCCATGAGAGGAAAGAAAGAGTCTCTCAATGTTGCTAATTGTGCAAGTATAATCTTGTATGAGATTACAAGAGAAAGATAACTTTTTCTGCTAAAATGTAGTAATGAAAATTTCTGCAAAGACATTAATTATTGGAATATCTACACTTGTCGTAGCAGGTGGTTCTGTTGCATATTATCTTACTACTCAAGACAGTCCAGAGACACTTGGTTGGATGAATAGTAGCTGGTTATACAGAAGAGGAATTACAGTAGAAAATGAGGGAGATGATCTCCTTTATGAGGATGTACTCATCGAGGTTGATACTGCATCCCTTGTTAGTGCTAATAAACTCCAAAGTGATTGTGATGATCTAAGGTTTACCAACGGAGATGAAACAACCGGAATCTCTTACTGGGTTGAGGGAGGATGTAATACAAGTACTACCCAGATTTGGGTTCAGATCCCAGAGATTAGAACAGGAGAACTTACAATATATATGTACTATGGGAATACGGAGGCTATAAATGCAGAAGAAAGCTGGAATGGTGATTTCATAGTACTTTCTACTTCTTCTTGTCCATCTGGTTGGACTAGGGCAAGTGCCTATGATGATAAATATACATATGGATCAGATACATATGGCACAACATTTGCAGGCACACATAATCATGGTCAAGCATCAGGAACAACTGGGTATGCAATTGGAGGAACACAACAAGAAAGCGACTTTGATCCAGAAGATCATCTCTCTACTGCTATGCATACAGCTCATAATCATGCAAATACGAAAGTTAGTGTAAATAATACAATCATAGAACCCCTGTATGTTGGACTATATTTTTGTATAAGTAATTCTTTGTCACAATTTACAAATTCTATAGGAATCTTCAACACAACATCTACAACACTGCCTACAGGATACACATATTATTCTGCTCTAGAAGGAAAATTTCCAAGAGGAAGTAGCTCACCTGTAACAAGTGGTGGATCTTCTACCCACACCCATACCACAACAGGAGGATATGTAACGAATGCAACCGCAGTTAAAAATCCTTCTACTAGAATGGCTACAAATACTCACAGATCAACTGCTGCCGTTACCCACACTCATACTACAGTGAATGGAACGACACAAAGTGGAAATAACAATACTCCTTACTATGACGTTGTATACGGACAAACAGCTTCTAACATCACCGCATCAGCTGGAATTATAGAGATGACAAGTGCAGTACCTCCCCTTGGTTGGACTAGATTTACTTCATTAGACTCAAAATTTCCCAGAGGAGCTACCACCGCTGGAGGATCATACAGCGGAGCAACACATACTCATAGTATAACCATCACAACAGGAACAGGTAGTGCATCCTCAACTGGTGTTTGGTATACGGCTGGAACAAAATATGTAGATTATAACCATACCCATACTGCCACAGTCACATCAAGTGCAGCCAATGCATTACCTGCATACATAACCACAATATTTGCACAAAGAAAGAACTCTGTCGCAACTACCATTGGGGATGAGGTCACTTTAAATACAACTCCAAACGCTCCATCTTCTCTCTGGACAGAAGGACAAACAAACCCATCCAGAGTTTCAGATTCTACACCAGAATTCTCTGCCACTTTCTCAGACCCAGACACTCCAGACACAGGGAATTACTACCAAATACAGGTTAACACAGCATCAGATTTTATGGGTACATCTCTGTGGGATTCAACTAAGACAGCCCTAAGCCCTGTTGTAACAAACGGCTCTAGATCTCAAGACATCTCATATGCAGGTTCTACACTCTCAGAGGGTACTACATATTACTGGAGAATGAAATTCTGGGATAATAGCGATGCAGAGAGTTCATGGTCTTCGACAGCCAGTTTTACAATGAATACTACCCCAACAGCCCCAACT
>JAKPKF010000136.1 GCA_029553845.1 bacterium
GATCTCTACAAAGCAACAAAATATCCGGATTTAAAAGGTAGATTTATATATACTTGGAACAAAAAAGCTGATGGAACACTAGATATCTCTGGTATATTACAAAATTCAAACAACCCATGCGTTGCACAAATAGCACTTAAGACAAATTTTGCAGACTTTTACTCCAAGCTTAAAGATTTTGGAATCGGAGAATTCATTGGAGTAGGGCTACAAGAAGAAACTACAAGTTACCTGAGACCTTACGAGCAGTGGACAAAGCTTGATTTAATAACTGCATCATTCGGGCAGGGAATCTCTGCGACATCACTTCAGGTTATATCTGCACTTAGTACACTTGCCAATGATGGTAAGCGCATGAGACCATATATTATTTCAGAGATTACAGACAACAAAGAAACAATAGTTATTGAGCCAAAGGTAATCTCAGAACCAGTTTCTAAAGATACAGCAAATTTTGTAACTAAAGCACTACAGGAAGCAGTCCAAAATGGTTTACTTGGAGGTTTAGTATCACCTGATCTTAAAAAATACGACATAGCTGCAAAAACAGGAACTGCACAAATTGCTAAATCTGATTCTCTTGGATATTCCAAATACATTACCAATGCAACAACAGTAGGATATGCACCAACAGATTCTCCAAAGTTAATACTTCTTGTTAAGCTCGAAGAACCAGAAATTAGTGAGTTTGCTGCATATACTTCTAACTTAGTTTGGAGAGATATTTTCCTTGCAATTGTTAATGATATGGAAATACAGAAAAGGAAGTGACATAATATATCAATTAGTTAACCACACAACATATGATTGACATATTAAAAGAAGGATTGAATGCACTATTCATCTCAGTTATAGCTTCACTAATCTTTGCGCCAATCATGATTACCATCCTGTACAAATTCAACCAGGTTAGTGGTATTAAAAAATCCAAAATAGGAGGTGGCGATGGTGACAATACGCTCTTCATGAGAATTATGAATGTAACCAAAACAAATGGAACTCCTAACATGGGAGGCATTCTAATATGGATACTCGTTCCAATTCTTTGCTACTTCTTAGTACCTCTTACACCGGTAGTTAAAATCTTTCTTTTAGGATTTCTCCTTTACGGTCTTTGGGGATTTATAGATGTCGTAATTTTTACCAACGGATTTAAAAATAATGCAAGAATGAGAGCTTTCCAAGAAACATTTGAATGGAGGTTGGGAAAGCTTGCATTCGCAACAGTAATGAACATTATCATTATGTTCCTCTTCTACAGAACAGGTGCTTTCGAATCCATATCCTTTTTAAATATTGCAACCATAACTGTAACACCTTTGATAGTCATACTCACTGGTGGACTCTGTCAGTTAGCAATTTACTCAGCAGAACTAACCGATGGATTAGATGGTTTAATGATTGGAATCTTTTCAATCATAAATATGTCCATGATTACACTCCTTGTTATACAAGGAAAAAACGAATTTATCCCAATACTACTTATCCTTCTTGGTGTTCAACTCATAGACCTTTACTTCAATATCCCTCCAGCAAGATTCTGGAATGGTGGACCAGGAGCAATGCCTCTTGGATTTACAATGTTCTTTGTCGCACTAGTTACAGATAATCTTTTACCTTATTTTGCCATGTCCTCAATAACATGGGGAATTATGGCCTCCAGTGCAATACAAATAATTAGTATGAAGTTCTTCAAAAGAAGAGTCTTTAGAATAGCTCCAATACACCATCACTTCCAAGCAAAGGGTTGGCCACAATACAAAGTAACAATGAGATTCTGGCTATTTACAGCCATTACAGGAATAATTGGAATATACCTAGGAATACTTTAATCGCACTCCACAATACCAAAATTACATGAGCAAGCTTGTCCTGCTTCAGATTGAAGCACATCTCCATTACCATAAAGCTTTTCCTTGTAAACACAAACACCCAAATCAAATATCTGTCCTAAATCGTTTTGGAAATGTAATTTAAAATCATCTGTTAAAAACAAATCTTCTTTTGTGAGTACAAACTTTCCGTCAATTTTACAAACCTTGCTGTAAAAAGATGGGTCTCTGTTTGTTAGTACAGTCAATGTTAAATCATTCTCTGAATATTTGTAAAATCCTACCTGGACAGGTGATTCCTGCTCTTGCCCACACATAGCTTCTCTCTCAATAACAACAGTTAGAACTCCAGAAGTATATCCAACATCAACAGCCTTGATATTGTCTGTATCTAACTCTTCTTTATCTAAATAGTTTAAAAAACTACTGAAATATTTTAAACCAGTAGAAGAGTAATTTTCTAAAGATATCAATGAGCTATCGCTATTACACTGCACACTTCCATTCTTTGAACAGTAACAATCTGTTCTTCCATTATAGTTTGGAATTAACTGTCCAGAAAGGTAAATCTCTTCATCATAGGCACATGTCCCAAAACCTAGGCTCTTTCTCATCGATATTGACAATGCAATAACAGAAGATACAACCAAAAATATAGTAATAACTACCAACCAATTATTTTGTTTTAACTTTCCCATGACGGACATATTCTACCACATTACAAGCTTCAAATTACAATCTATGTATCTTGTAGTAAACAGAGGGGAAATATATGTTAAAATCCATTTATGCATGACTCACACATACATTTGAACCTTTGTCCTCTTCAGGAAAATATTGAACAGGTTATAAATGACTTCCAAAAAGAGAACGGAAAGCATATTCTCACTCAAAGCACTGACCTTTTGGATTACAAAGAAAATTTAGATATATCTAAAAGATATCCAGATATTGTTCAACTTGCACTTGGATTACATCCGACCGTTTTTGAAGAGTACACAGTCCAAAGAAATATATTTAAAGATATACAGAAGAAATCGCTTAAAATGATTGCAGATTTTGAAGATATATTCGAAAAAAACATCCTAGCTATATCTGCTGTAGGAGAAACAGGATTAGATTATTACCAATTCAATAACGACCAAACAGTAGATGAAGATATTAAAGAAGAACTCTGTGAGATACAAGAGATGTCCTTTACTAAGCATATACAATTAGCCCTGAAACATAACCTACCTATGAGTATTCATGCCCGAGATATGAATGGCAGTACTGAGTGTCTTGAAGATGTTTTAAGGATAGTAGCACAGGAAGGCAGAGGACAACTAAAAGGAAGCTTCCATAGCTATACTGGCAATCTTGACTTCTTAACGGATATTCTGGATATGGGATTTTACATTGGGTTTAATGGAATCATTACATACAAAAGTGGAGAGAATGTTAGAGACATCCTAAAAGAAGTTCCGCTTGAGAGAATTCTTTTTGAAACAGACGGACCATTCCTACCACCTCAATCTGTAAGGAAAGATAAAAAATTAAAAGAGAAATATGCACAACCGAAAGATATTAAAGAAATAATACAGATGGCTTGTGAAGTTAAAAATACAACATACGAAAAGATGGAAAGAGTTACAGACGAGAATTATGAAAGATTATTTGTTCTCTAGGATAACTACATACTCACCGTGAGGATTCTCTTTGAAGTCATCAGTCTCTATCTCCTTGCTAACTTCAGAGATATTTCCATAGAAAAACATCTCTCGCATTTTAGATATGTCTTTAGCAATACCAACTTTCTTCTCTCCAAAAACATTTTTTAGCATATCCAACAACTTGATTAATCTCTTTGGAGATTCGTAAAAAATTAAAGATCCTTCAATATTTACATATTCTTGTAAAAGCTTCTTTCTTTTAATATCTGACTTAGGAAGAAATCCTAGAAAGGCAAATCTATCTGTAACAAGCCCACTTATGGAAAGTGCTGAAGTTAATGCACTAGGTCCAGGGATTGAAACAACATCGTACTTCCTCTCTCTAAGTTCTCTAATTAGTTTAAAACCTGGATCAGATATGAGAGGAGTACCACAATCTGAGATAAGTGCTAAGTCCAAACCCATATCTAATTTCTCAAGTATCTTTCCCAACATCTTCTCATGGTTTTGATCTCTGTAAGAGATTAGTTGTGTTTTAATATCATACCTATTAAATAGTTTGTATGATTCCCTTGTATCTTCTGCAAGTACAAAGGTTACTTTTTTGAGAGTATCTATAGCTCGGAATGTAATATCTTCCAAATTTCCAATTGGAGTAGCTACTACATACAACTTTCCTTTATTCATTTGATATCATCTGATTTACTTTATCTAGGTCAATTATACTACTATTCATCCCTTCCTTTATATCCTCCGAGGATATGCTATCTTCAACTTTAAAAGGCCCTACATATGTTCTTCGCAATTCAATAGCAGTTGCATATGTGCCAAGTTTAATTCCTAAATCGTTAATTAAAGTCCTAATATATGTTCCAGTAGAGCAAACAATTCTGAACTTTACCAATGGCCAATTGTAATCAACAATTTCAAATTCACCAACAGAGATATCTTTTGGCATTAATTCGAACTCTTTTCCTTCTCTTGCTAAATCGTATGCTCTGACTCCAGAGACTTTCTTTGCAGAATATCTTGGAGGCAATTGGGAAATATTTCCGCTAAAATTCTCTTTAATAATTTTCTCAACAACACCTCTTTCTAAGGGAGTAGGGTTGTTTTCTTTTTTGAGTATTTCACCAGTTCCATCTTGTGTATCTGTCATGTATCCAAATTCTGCAGTTACAAGATACTCTTTTTCAAATTTATGAATTTTGTTCATCAGTTTTGTAGCCTTACCCAAAAGTATTGGTAGCACTCCAGTAGCAAATGGATCAAGTGTTCCAGCATGCCCAATTTTTTGTCCTCTTGGAAGAACTTTTTTTAATTTGTTAATAACTGTGTAAGAGGTTATACCTTCCTGCTTGTCTATTAAAAGAATTCCATCTATCATATACTTATATTCTAAGTTAGTTAAA
>JAKPKF010000140.1 GCA_029553845.1 bacterium
ACAGTGTATTATTTTCTATCTATTCGGCTTACTTATGTTTAGATAACTTTGAGAAAGTGTTTCCTGATGATAAGAGACCAAGAGAAGCAATAGAAGCAGCAGAGAGGTATATAAAGAGTCCAACAAAGAAAAATAAAGCAGAAGCACGGTCAGCAGCAGAGTCAGCAGCATGGTCAGCACGGTCAGCAGCATGGTCAGCACGGTCAGCAGCATGGTCAGCAGAGTCAGCAGCAGAGTCAGCAGCATGGTCAGCAGGGTCAGCAGCAGAGTCAGCAGCAGAGTCAGCAGCATGGTCAGCAGCATGGTCAGCAGCATGGTCAGCACGGTCAGCAAGGTCAGCAGTTTATAAGAAGTTAGATAAATGGATGTTAAATCACTTAAAGGAGTTAAAGGAAATTAAATAGGGAGGAAGAATGAAACAGAAAATAGCAATAATAAACTGGCATGATAGTGTAATGTCAGATGGTAGACAGGTAAGTCGTCAAGAAGGTAAAGATGAGTATGAACTTATAAGGGGGGTGTCAGTCGGCTTGGTAGTAAATGAGACGAAAGAGTTTGTTAGTATAGCAACTGATTGGTTTTATAGAGATGACCAGTTTAGACAGATAAGTGTGTATCCTAAATCAGGTATAGATAAGATAGAATATAGAGTTATTAAACGAACAAAATGAAAAAAGGAAATAACGAACTAAAAATAAAAGTAACACCATTAAGCAAAGATGACAAGAAGATGGCAGAGTTATTTCAAGCATACTATGATGAAAATATGGCTAAGTTTGAAGGTGTAATAGGTGCTATATCTGTTGCCAGAGTAACTCTTGAGGAAATATGCCCACTAATAAAAAGCGTAGGGGATGGGATATGGGATAGAATACTTATAGAGATAGTTAAAATGGAAATAGATGAGAAGTTAGGAGAACCCGATGAAAAAAGGAAATAGACATTACGATAAAGTACCTATTTGTGTACACTATTTGAAAATGTCCTGTACCCTTGAAAGAGGAAACTCTGTAAACTCGGATAAGTTCAACAGGACACCCCGCTTATAAAAGGGTAGGAATGGCGGGGAACTAAAATGGTAGATAAACTACCACAGGAGAAAACAAATGGAAATAAAATACAACGCTTGGTGTAATAAATGCCACAAAATAGTACGGGTTGAAACAAAAGATAAACCTAAATGCCCCAAGTGTAAATCTAAAGTCGATGTTAAAGGTAAGGCAATTAAAGTTATAACCTCAAACGGGCCATACGCATCACATTTTTAAAAATACTCCTTGACATAAAATACATTCGGTGATACAGGTGCAATTAAAAGGAGATAGTAAAGTGAAATCTATTAAGCCCATAGATGATCAGTTAGAGTTTGAATTACAAACTAAGATACAAGAAAATATCCGTAAGATTAAGAAATTGATTAGGTCTTATAACATTACCCTTAAAATGCTCTTACCCACACTTGCCGCATTAAAGTTAGATGAAGATAACTATTTTACCGTAGTTAAAATCAGAGACGATGATGGTGTGTTTGCAGGAGAAGCAGATGTTAAGAAAATATCCCAAGATATAACAAGTAGATACAACAATAATGTTAGAGAAGTAATTGAGGCGGTTTCAGATATTTATACATCCGTTATACAACTTGGAAACACCATAGATTTAGATGCGTTTGATAAAAAGAATGTTAAGGAAAGATACTACTCTGATGGATACCTTCAATGCTTTGCAGATATTTATAACAAGTTTAAAGAACTAAGGACTAACCTGTGAGTACAAAAATAACTAAGAAACCTGACCTTAATGATTTAGAAGAAATGCTTGGATCAAAAGAGAGAGTTTTATTTTATTTAACTTGGCTCAAACACGATAGAAATGCAACTAAAGCATATCAAGAATTACATCCGGAAGCTAAAGAAACTACTTGTCAAGTCAACGGAAGCAAGATGTTATCAAATATCCCCATAAACCTTATAACAACAGCTTATGGGTTAGGACACGAGAAATATTTTGATGTACTAAGGAAAGCTATGGACTCAACAAAATGGAATGATTTTACAGGAGAAAGAGAACCCGATTACAAAACTATAAAACCATATCACGATAAGTTGGGAAAACTACTTGGACTTGAACAAGAACAATCAGCACCAAACGTACAGGTAAATGTACTAAACAAGTTAGATAACCTAAAGAAAGAATACAACTTGGATGAATAACGGATACAAGAAATGGATTGAGGACAATTTATCAATCGTAAACAAAGAGGGTAACTTAGTACCTTTTAAACTAAATGCGATACAGGATAGATACCTAACTCAAGATACTTCAAATGGCAAAGATTACATCCTCAAAGCAAGGCAACAAGGATTTTCAAGTCTAATACTTGCAATATTTACTGCCGATTTTCTAATGAAGGAAAATGTCTATAACGTAGTTGTTGCTGATAATACCGATAATGCACAGGGGTTACTAAAAAGAGTTAAGGATTACATAAGATGTATTGATCCAAACATTGATAAGTTATTAAAATACAACTCAAAATATGAGTTATACCTTGAAAGTTCAAATAACACTTACAAGATAGGTACAGCAGAGAACATAAACTTTGGTAGGTCAAAAACAATCACTAATTTACATCTATCTGAGGCTAACTTCTATCCGCATTTATCTGATATGTTGGCGGGGGCATTACAGGCACTTGTACCAACAGGCAGAGCCATTATAGAATCCACCGCTAATGGCTTTAATGAAGGTAAAGAGTTATGGGATAGGTCTACTATTGGGGAATCAGGATTTAAACCATTATTCTACAAAGCATCAGATTTCTATTCCAAAGAGTTCTTAGAAGAAAAGAAAAAAGAGTTGGGGGATAGGTTATACAAACAAGAATACCCATCAACAGCTACCGAAGCCTTTGTTACATCCGGACAATGTTATTTTGATACCGAGTCTCTTTCCTATTACCTTGAAAATGCAAAAGAACCAATGAAGGAAGGGGTAATATATGTTTAGACAATATCGTAAATTTGAAAAAGGTGAGTTTATCATTGTAGCTTGTGATACATCAGCGGGGATGGGGGACTACTGCGCAGCACAATTCTTATCAAAAACAAAGTTAGATATACCCTTAGTGTATCATTCAAAACTTCTTGCAACAGAAATGACTAATGCACTTCATCCTGTTTTAGAGAAAATATCAGATATAACGGGTGTTAAACCCATAGTAACTTACGAAAGAAACAATGGAGGAATTTTTGAATTAGAACGACTTGCAGGCTTAAATAGACTTGGTAAGTATCAAATATACAAGATGATGACCTATGGAAATATTGATAATCCAGATGTATCAAAGTTAGGTTGGGATACAAATTCAGCTACACGACCTAAAATGCTATCGGATTGGAAGGAAGCAGTAGATAAACACTTGGTAGCAATATACGATAAACCAACAATAGAGGAACATTTTAGTTTTATATTATCTCAAACCTCTACATCTATAAAAGCTAAAGCAGAAAACAATGCTCACGATGATTTAGTTATGTCTTGTGCTATTGCTTGGCAACTGTATCAAACAGAAGAGCCACATAAATTAAAAAAGGATTTCAAGGATTTCCCCGATGATACAAGGTTATTTAATGGAGGATTTTACTAAAAATTTTGACGAATAATTTTAAGTGTGCTATTAACTTTAAATTAGTACTCTTATTAAAGAAAGCCACACTATAAGTTGGCACAAATTATGCCTAAAAACACAGAAAAACCAATAGACTCAAAGATAGATAAAGATAGTTTATTTAATGATTTTCACGCTTCAGATAAATACGTTTCAACTAAACGTGAGGAGTGGGATGAAAAAGAAGATATATTCTTCAGTAAAAATACAGATAATATATCAGATGATGAGACTAAATCACAAATCAATGATCCCCGCCTTTCAACATATACGTTAGAAAGAGCCGGTAGAGTTTGTTCACAACTACCAACAGGTAAACCCTTCGCACTTTCAAAAAATGATAGAGGTAAAAACAAGTTAATGACACTTGTATTAAACAAATGGGTATATCCAAATGCTAAATCACAATTTCCACTAATAACAAAGTTTAAGCTAATGGATATGTACTCTTTAATCTATGGTTCATCCTTTGGTTTGGTAGATTGGGTGGTAGATAAGACAAAAGGATATATTGGGCCTGATTTATTCTTACTTAACATCCGTGATGTATTCCCACAAGCGGGGGCTATATCATTAGAGGATTCTGATTACATCTATGTATCAACCCTAAAGTCTAAAGAGTGGTTAAAATCAAGAGATAATGATACTTGGAAGAACATTGATAAGGTCTTAAAAAAGACAAATGGTAAATCACGTTCCGAGATGTCAAGCGAGAGAATATCCTCAAGATATGCTAATTTTTATAATTCCTATGATGCTGGTGGTAAAGATAACCCATATATTGAACTTATAACAAGATACGAAAGAGATAGATGGATAACATTTAATCCCGACTCACAAGAGATAGTAAGAGTTATAGAAAACCCACATAAAAACGGAGAGTTGCCTGTTGTTTCAAAACACGCATTTCCACTTTTAGATGATTTCTTTGGACTTGGGGAGATAGAAAGAGGAGAGACTCTACAAAAAGCCATAAACTCACTAATAAATCTATACTTTGATGGTGTAAAGATGCTGTTATTCCCACCACTACAGATAAATCCTGACGAGGTAGTTGCTTCATCCATAAAGATGAGGCCTGGAGTAAAGATGTATATGGATAGACCTAATCAATCAGTACAGGCTATGAGAACATCAGACCAGGGTTTACAGACATTTCAATCCTCTTATAGCTTCTTACTCGGAGCATTAGAAAATACCAACGGTACATCCTCAACTCAGGTAGCTCAAGCATTTGACTCAACAGCAGGAAAAACTCCCCAGGCTTTAAGGATGCAGTTAGCAAGAGAAAATACCAGAGATATGATGGATAGATATCAGATGGAAGTTACTGTACAAAATGTTATAGAGAAGTTTGTAAATCTACAAGCTAACAAGATGGAAGCACCACTAATCCTTTCACTATTTAGTGCAGAGGTTGACCAAATTGCAAAAGAATTTCCAGATATTGTTGAGTTCTTTGAATCAGGTGAGGGTGCAAAACTAACCATAGATAAAGAACTTCTAAAGGGTAAATACAGATTTGAGGTTGACTCAGGCTCAATGATTAAAAAGGATGATGAGCTTGAACTTACAAACTTAAATACAATGCTTCAGGTGGTACTACAAAATGCACAGATAAATCCTCAAACAGGAAAGGTTATGTCCCCACTTATAAACATAATGGAAGAAAATGGTAAGAAACTAAATGCCGCAGAACTATTTAAGCAATGGGTGATTAAAGCTGGTATTAACGATTGGGACAAGATAATCATTGAGGAACAGGGTAATGGAAGTATGGGCGGGGAACAAGGAGTACCGATTGACCAAGTAGAACAAGAACTCGCACAGTTTGAACAACAAATTGCAGGTGGTGGACAACCACAACAACCAATGGGAGGTATGTATGCCTGATACTCAAGCAATAGCACCAAACAATACAGATTTCCTTAAATTCATAAAGGATATGCGAAAAGACAACAAGAAGTCTAATGCTACACCTGATGATCATATATCCAGTTTAGCTGAAACCCAAGGTTGGAAAGAGTTAAAAGAGTGGATGTTAAGACGCAAAACAAGACTAATTGAACTTAAGGGTTATGACTTAGATGGTGCAAATTATGAGGAGATGGGAAAGTTGTTCTACTTTGCAAAGCTGGTAGGAGAAGAGATTGACTCAATTATCTCCAAAGTAGAGAACACCCATAAAGTTGTTGAAGGACTTTGATAATTACGAAGAAATAGAAGACGAAGAGTGGCAAGAAGGCTCAAAACTCTCTAAAGAGGAGAGGAAAGCTAAGGCTTCTAAGAAGTGGGAAGAGTCAAAAAGAGATTGGCAAGAGCTAACAGAGGAAGTCTTTGAAAACAAACTTGAAGGTAAGTGGGTACAAAAAGGTCCATATCTATACAAGAAGGATGGAAAGTTAGAGTTTGCAACGTACATAGGAAATGACTATGTACTAACAGGGGTTGATGAAAAAGGTCAACCTATGTTAGATAGAAAATATTAAAGGTTATGTAGGTGGGGTAAGTAAACCTCAAGAGTTATCGCTAACACTACGATACTTACCCCTCCTATATAGCTTTTAAAAGATAGTAAATGTGCAGAAACGCACCTACTTTACATCTAAAGCTATAAATGCGTAGCAGCCTGACGCAAGACCGCAAGTGGCGTGTAAAAAGTTAAAGAAAGGATTTTTTCATGGCAGAAGAAATCACAGTTGAAGAACCTAACTTGGAGGTTCCCCAAGAGGATGAAAGTCCCGAAAGTGAACCTGAAACAACTGAAGTCCCTGATCAGGATGAAGAAGTTGAAGAAACGAGTAATGAAGTTGAAGAAATAAAGTCCGAGCGCGGTAAGAACCGAGTTCAAGAGTTAGCAAATAAGGCTAAAGAGCTTGAAAGTGAGAAGGAAGCACTTGAAAACAAAATAGCAGAGTTAGAACCTTTAGTTGTTAAAAATAACAGTAAAGATGATCTACTTAAACAGATTGAAGACTTCGCACCCCAATTATCGGGTGATTATGAAGCTGATATAAGGACTGTTGAAGAACGAGCAACAAATAAGGCAATAACTGCAATGAAAAAGGAACAAGCAAAAAAAGACGCACTTGTTTCTGACGTTTTGGCTTGTGAGGAAGACTATCCGGAACTCCGCAAGGGTTCTGACAAGTACGATGAAAACTTGTCTAAAGAGATAGTTAACTTCTACACAGAGCTTAAATCCGTTAATCAGGATATACGTTTAAAACCTGTTGTTGACCGTCTAATGAGGCTTAAAGGCTACACAGCCAATAAGAGTAAAGCAGAGGTTACAGAAAACCTCAGACAACAGGTAAACGAGAGTGCAACAACACCTTCTAATAACTTAACAAGCACTAAAGAGCCAAAAGACCTAAGTCTTGGTGAGATAGAAAAAATGGTAGGAACCGTATCGGCATATTAAGTAAAGTAGGTGAAAAATTAAAATAAAATGGCATCAACGACATCAACACTAAGCCAACTTATGCAGACTTATTACGATAAGCTTTTCATAAGTATGGTTCAAAGAAGCCAGATAATGGAACAAGGTTCTCAGAAGAGACCTCTTCCATCTGGCAATGGTAAGGTTGTGTACTTCCAAAGATACAGCCCATTAGCTTTGATAAGCACATCTCCTACAGAGGGTTCAAATCCTTCCGCAGTAGATTTATCAGCTACTAATGTATCCTGCACAGTCGCAGAGTACGCATCTTACACCACAATCTCTAAATTGCTATCTTTAACAGCTATTGACCCTAAAATGAAGGGTGCAGTAGAAGTTATGGGTATAAATGCAGGAGAATCAAGAGACGCATTAATCAGAGCCGAATTGGATAATGGTACTGCACAACTTGCAGGAGCTAAATCCTTAATCTCTGACGTAGCGGCATCTGATACATTCTCAGCTACAGAAGTTAGAAAAGCTGTCAAGACCTTAAAGCTCAAAAAAGCTATGAAGTACGACGATGGTTACTTCTTAGGTAAAACCAATCCTTATGGATCATACGCTTTAATGGGTGATTCCACATGGGTTAACGCACATACCTATAAAGATGGTGATAACCTCTACAAGGGTGAGCTTGGAAGACTACACGGAGTTAGATTCGTAGAAGGTAGCGAAGCTACCAAGACATCATCTACGGTAGATGTGTATAATTCCTACATTCACGGAAAAGAGGCTTTCGCAGTAACAGATTTAGAGGGAGATAAACAACACGTGTACGTTAAAAATCCAGGAGCCAACAGTACTGATAACCCAGTAGACAGATTCTCAACCGTAGGTTGGGCAATGTCCTTCGCAGTTAAAATACT
>JAKPKF010000145.1 GCA_029553845.1 bacterium
TTATGAATTGTATAAGAAAGCAAGGGATGAAGACTATGCTAACAGGTTTGCCTGTTACAACAGGTCTTATCTCAAATATCATTATCAACAAAAAGCCTATAAACTATTGGAAGACCAAGAGGAAGAATTAAGGAGATTAAAATGTCATTAACTCAAGGTGAACTCAATGTAACATTACCAGATGGATGTCGTTGGATAGTAAAATTTAATCCTAAATATCCTTTACTTAAAGACAAATATGCAATTATTGGAGAACGCAATCTTACCAAAGCTATAGAAATAGCAAATAAGAAATATTTTACTTTCTGGAACGGATTGGTTTCTCACATTTCTCCTATTCCTGAACCTTTGAAAATAAAGCCAGAAGACAATATTGCCAATCATCCCGAGATAGATTTTGAAGCAGGTATGATTGAAGAAGCATTGGGAGGTATAGAATGAGATATGTAACCATAAAACAAGATATATATGTTGGGGATTATATCCATATTGATTATAAAACGGATAACGATACCAGCATTAAAATATCTGCCAATATATATCTGAATGCTTATCCAAGCATACATCTATCAATACAAAAAGAGATATGCACTGAATTTGAAGTTAATTATCATTGTATACCTATACCTAATTTATTTCCTACATTAAGGAAAGCAGAAGATATGGCAAGGAACTATAGTGAAGAAGCCAAAGAGATACTAAGTGACCTATTACCAAAAGAAGGATCAGAAGCAAAAGAGATATTAAGCGATCTAATACCTCCAGAATCTTAACTTTTCTCTTGACAGATATATTATTATTATATGATAAATTTCGGAGGTTAAGATGATTGTCAAAACCAAAAGAGGATACCAAGTCAAGTCTCATAAAGGTAAGGCATTATCCAAAAAGAACCTAATCAAAAAAGACGCCTTAAAGAGACTAAGACAAGTAGATTGGAAAAATTAAAACCACAGAGAACACAGAGGACACAGAGAAAAAGAATGAAATTGACTAACATAGACATTCAGGAAGCCTGGGAATAAGCCATGAAACCATACCATGAAACTGAGCATGGCGTATTGTATCACGGGGATTGCCTCGATATTATGAAGCAGTTTGATGATAAGAGCTTTGACAGCATCATAAGCGATCCACCCTATGGCATTGACTTCTTAAGTCCTCGGACTGATAATCACACTAAAATTGCCAATGATGATTTAAGCAGTTGGACTGAGCAACTACCATTATGGCTTGCCGAGATGAAGCGGGTTTTAACCGACACAGGTTGTTGTTGTTGTTGTTGTGGCGGTGGCGGAAAGACTCCTGTAACTGCATTATTTACTATTGAGTTTATTAAGCATTTTCACCTTATCCAGACGCTAATTTGGGACAAATTAACTATAGGGCTAGGCTGGCATTATAGACCAAGTTATGAGACAATCGTAATTGGAAGCAAGTCTAAGGATAAATATGCTTTTTATGATGAAACAAAGAGCCTTAGTAATATAATTAAGATTAACAATGTCATTCCTAAGTGTGGAGAGCATCCGACAGTTAAACCCGTATCGTTAATGGCTAAGCTGTTGTTTATCCATAGCCAAAAAAACGACCTAATCCTTGACCCTTTCGCTGGATCAGGAACGACCGCCATTGCCTGTATTCGGTATAAACGTAGATACATAATTATTGAAAAAGAGGAAAAGTATTGCGAAATTGCAGCAAAAAGGATAAACTCCGAACTGCAGCA
>JAKPKF010000147.1 GCA_029553845.1 bacterium
AAATTATCAGGTTGTTATGTCGGACAAGATCAATCTAGCTGTCAAATAGAAGAACCTTTTAATTGGTTAGTTTCAGGTATTTATAATTTACTTTCTCTAGTTACAAATAAAAGCGAGATAGCTCTTGAAGGCGGAAGCGGACAAAAAAATCTAGAGATAGGATATCCTTTTAGCGACATAAAATTAAAAGTTGACGGGGGTGAAGTTGCTTCCTCTCGTGCTTGGGCAGTGTGTGCTCCTGGTTTGTATTGGGATAGCGTCTCTAGTACTTGTTTAAAGCCTGAGACTTGCCCCGGAGAACCAGATTACCCAGAACCAGAGACTCCTTATTGGACATATGAACAAACTTCGGAGTGTGAGATTCTTCCAGGACAAGAAGTTGGCCAACTAACCATTACTGGAACATGTCAAAATTATAATCAAGAAGAAGGGATGTTTTGCCATGAAGCAGATGGAACAGATTATCCTACAAGGACAAAAGATAAAACATATTCTTGTTTCCTAAATCCTTCTCAGCCCTCAACGATAACTGTTACTCTTAACGCAAAAAGATTAGATGGTGTTGATATTGATGAAGAGCACCCATCAACTGAAAGAAGTTTTATGGTTAGCTGGAAAGCTGTAGTTAATCCTTCACATAAGTTTAAAAGATGTGAAGAAATTGAGGTTAGAGAGCCGGGGTCTTCAGAAGTTTATACGATAGATATTGATAACGAAATCTCTTCGGGGGAAAAGGAACAAAGTCACCCTGGAACCCCTGGAAGTTTGGAACTCTCTCTTACCTGTCATGACAAGAATGGAAATAAAGCAACCGCTAAAAAGACAGTTTATTTTGATAGAATAACTGGGAGTCAAATAGAGTATTAGTCTTACAAAAGATGCTTAAAGGTTTAAAAATAACATTGTTTGCGTTACTAGCAGTTTTTTCTGTCGGTTTTTTGGCCGATTTACAAATAGCTGAAGCGTCTGTAACAAGTGAAATTACGGTTAATGTGGAGCCAGAGCCAGAGCCAGATCCATTTCAGTTGATTGTTAATATTGATGGTAATGGATCTGGAACTGTGTCTTCTGACCCATCGGGGATATCTTGCCCAGAAAGTTGTATAGCAAGCTATCCCCCAGAAACATCTGTAACATTAACAGCCACAGCAGATAGTGGTTCAATATTTTCTGGTTGGAGTGGAGATTGTTCTGGGACGGGAACTTGTAGCGTCACCATGAATTCTGCAAAAAATGTTACTGCCACATTTAGTCTTACTACCCCAAGTGCTACTATTACCGCTAGCAATTGTACTATTCCAGCCGGACAAGGCTCGTGTAATTCAACTGTCAATTGGTCAATATTAAATGCTACAATCCCTAATGTTAAACAGGGACCAACCCAGTTTTCAACTAATGTTTCTGGAAATAATGTAAGTCAGACAATCCCTTATGGAACAATTACTTTTTCTGCTAATGATGGAAACACTTTGTTGGAATCAGATGATGCTACAGCCTCTTGTTCTACAGGAACAGTTTGGAGCGGTTCTGTTTGTGAAGGACCTAAGACCTTAACTGTTTCAAAAAACGGAACAGGGACTGTCACTTCTTCTCCGACTGGTATAAATTGCGGGACAGATTGTAGCCAATCATATTCCTATAACACTGAAGTTGATTTAACTGCCGAGGCTGGAGAAAATTATATTTTTTCTTCTTGGTCTGGCTGTGACTCTTCTAGCGGAACTTCATGTTCAGTTACTATGAGTAGCGTAAAAAATGTCACCGCTAATTTTACAGCAGAAGGAGAATTAGATGGAACAATTTATGCTAGTCTTTGTTATGTGCCGGCAAATCAAAGTTCTTGTTCGGCAAATATTTCTTGGAATGTTGTCAATTATAGTGATGGTTCTACCTCAGAAGTAACAACTCCAGACCATATACAGGTGGGAGATGAACACTCGGGGTCTACGACCTACTCTTTGTCGCTTAGTGAAGGAATAAGATATTTCTTTTTATATAATTCTGGTAAGACAGATGTTTACCTAGCTAGTGATCTTTCTTGGGCAAGTTGTGCCACAGGCACAACAAAAGTAAATGGAGTTTGCCGACAAAATTATACAGTCACTTTTAACTCAAACGGTGGAACAGGCACAATGTCGCCTCAGACTTTCACCGCAAGTGTGGGTCAGAATCTATCAACCAATACTTTTACAAAAATAGGCTATAATTTTGCAGGCTGGAATACTTCATCTAATGGAACTGGGACATCTTACACAGACGGTAAACTTATAACCGTAAGTAGCAATATGATTTTGTATGCAATGTGGAATGAAACACCAGTAGTTCCTGATACTTATACCGTCACATTTAATGCCAACGGGGGAACAGGCACAATGTCGCCTCAGACTTTCACCGCAAGTGTGGGTCAGAATCTAACAACCAATACTTTTACAAAAATAGGCTATAATTTTGCAGGCTGGAATACTTCACCTGGAGGCACGGGGACATCTTACTCAGACCGTCAGTTTATAACCGTAAATAGCAATATGACTCTGTATGCAATGTGGAATAAAATGTCCGGCACAATTACTGCTAATCCCAATCCTTGTCAAATAGCAGAAGGGCAAAGCACTTGTAATACAACTCTAACTTGGTCTGTTCAAAATCCTATATCTACTACCGCTGTCACAACCCCCGTCAATCAAACTATTTTTACCGGTCATTCTGGGTCAGGGACTTATTCTGTAGAGCACGGAGGAAGAACATTTTATTTATACAATAGCGGAGAACTATTAGGCCAAATTACAGCCAGTGCCAATTGTATTTCTGGAACAGAATGGAACGGAAGTATTTGCCAAGCAATTCCTGAAATGGCTGGCAATTTGTCTGTTTCTCCCACAAGTTGCGAAATCCCATATGATCAAGAATCTTGTAGCGTAAGTGTTAGCTGGAATGTTTATAATCCTGAATCTTCTAATACGGCCGTAACAATTTCTCCCAATGGAGAAGTTTTTGCCACAGGACACTCTGGTTCAAAGGATTATCCTTTTACATCCTCTAATTCTGTAACTTTTTATTTATACAACAATGGAAAATTATTAGCTCAGGCTATTGCTTCAGCTACCAAGGAACCAGCCCCACCGATGGAAGGCACAATTATTGCTAACCCCAATCCTTGTCAAATAGCAGAAGGGCAAAGCACCTGTGATACAACTATAGCTTGGTCTGTTCAAAATCCTATATCTACTACCGCTGTCACAACCCCCGTGAACCAAACTATTTTTACCGGTCATTCTGGTTCAGAGACTTACCCCGTAGAGCATGGAGGGAGAACATTTTATTTATACAATAATAGTATAGAATTAGGCCAAATTAGAGTTAGCGCTGATTGTGAGGGAGGAACAAGTTGGCTCGGCTCTAGTTGCGAAGGCCCCAAAGAATTAATAGTTTCAAGGAACGGAGCAGGCACTGTTACTTCTGATGTCTATGGCATTTCTTGTGGGTCAGATTGTTCGGGGGTTTATGCTCATGGATCTAGTGTGACCTTAACTGCAACGGTAACAGAAGCAGATAATTCTATGTTTTCTTCATGGTCTGGCTGTGATGAAGTAAATGGAAATACTTGCACCGTTTTAATGGATGAAGATAAAAATGTCACCGCTAATTTTATGGAAGCTTGGGTGGATGCACAAAGCTCTTTCGTAGAGGGCTCTTCAATTTATAATACAATTCCAAACACAATTATCACGATTCCTTATACGACATCCAGTTCGCTTTCTCCATCAGAGTGTAGATTATTGGATTATGAAAAATTACCCCTAGCTGAATATTACGAAACAGATAATCCAATAACTCTAACTTCTCCTAGTTCATCTGGTAGTTATAAGTATTACATACAATGTCGCAACCAGAATAATTATAATATTACTGCTGTTTCAGAAGAGATAATTGTCAACGCTGTTGCGGTGTCTGTTAGTCTGCTAAAAATTTCTGATACTGCTTTACCAAGTAGTGATTATAATTTTGCTTTTGTACCATATAGCTCTCCGAATGTTGAGTATTTAAATCATGTTAGCTGTCGGTTGTTAGATAGTGATAAGAATAAATTAAAACCACAAGATGATACTTGGATAAGTGTAAATTTGAATGAACCAAACGGCATATATCATAAATTACCAGGAGGATATCTTGGCAGTTTTGGTTATTATATAAGATGTAGAAATGATGTGGTGACCATCGCCGAAGCAGATTCTGACAAAATGACAATCACAACATATTGCCCAGAAGGAAAAAAGTTATACGAAGGTATTTGTGTTGCTTCTGGTATTTCTGCTAGTGATTGTGTTATAGAAACAGGGGAAAGCTCTTGTGATGCTGCTATTAATTGGGAGATTCCTTCTTTGGATGGGGTTTGGGCTATTACAGCCAATATTCCTGTACCCAACACAACAGTAGTTGATATCTTTAATAATATAGGGCAAGTTTATCACACCTTACCAAGAGTATCAGATTTTCCTTTTTTCTTATACAACGATGGTGTTGAAGTTGACTCATCCAGAGCTTATGCTAGGTGTCGTCCTGGCACCGTTTGGACTTTTTCACCAGACGGGACAACGGGGACATGTGAAATCATGCAAAATTCTATTGATGTTACAATTTGTTCTATCCCACTAGGAGAAAATTCTTGTCAGACCGAAGCCTCTTGGTGGCTTGATAATATACCTCCCGGAAAAGACATAAATGATTTTATTTTTAAATACCCAGCTTACCCAGAAAATAAATTAGTACACGGAGAAGGATTAGTAGGGGAAGATAGAAAGCAAACTCTATATGATGTAACTCTTTTCCACGGAGATAATGATTTTAAAATATTTGATGGAGCAGATTTAATAGGAGAAAAAAATATTCTAGGAGCCTGTGTAGATGACACAAAATGGGATACAGAAAGTGGAACTTGTGTCATTAAAGAACCGGAAATAAATTATTTTAAAGCAGAACCGGAAAGTGTATTTAGAGGCCAGCCAACAACTCTAAGTTGGGGTTTTGAAGAAGACAGAGTTGACTATTGTCTTTTAGAGAAAAAACTTATAATAGATGAAACTCAAGAACTATTAAAAACTATTGGGAAAGAGGAATATCAGAGTAGTTTAAAAGATTCACCAAGCGGAACAACAGTTTACTATATGACTTGTTATAAAGAAGGATCAGAGCCCACAGACACGAAAGAAGCCATTGTTAGTGTTATAGATATGGTTATAGAAGAAAAATAATAGAGAAAAATATTATACGAGGTGGTCTCACCCCCCTTGACTAATTGAGTAACTCATTATACAATTAAATTGAAGTTGTTCTAACTTCTGGGGTAGCCGTTCTGGCTAGGACAGCAGAGAATGCTCTCCAGATATATATTAGGTTAAACAAAAGGGTCCAAGGGTGGCTGTGAAGTCGCCCTTTTCTTATTCTAAAATTGCCCGACAAGCTTCGCTTGTCGGGCAATCTCTATTCCCCCAAACCCTATTCCTCCTTACTAGACACCTGCAATTCACTAAATCTTGTTCGCACCTCTTTTAGTATCTCATCAGCTATTTTTTTATTATCTCGTAAAAATGTTCTTGAAGCGTCATAACCTCTACCCAATTTAACTTCTTCAAAATCTCCTTTTTCTCTTTGCTTTGCATTTCCCAAATAAGAATAGACGGCCCCACTTGATTTAGAGATTATGCCTAATTTTTCTCCAAGAGCCATCAATTCGCCTTCTTTTGATATTCCTTCGCCATAAATAATATCAAACTCTGTTTGCTTGAAAGGGGAGGCCACTTTGTTTTTAACCACCTTAACTCTGGTCCTATTTCCCACAATATCATCTCCCTTCTTAATCTGAGCAATTCTTCTAATATCTAATCTGATTGTTGTGTAAAACTTTAAAGCCTTTCCACCAGTCGTTGTTTCTGGGTTACCAAACATAATACCAATCTGCATCCTAATCTGATTGATGAAAATGATAACCGTTTTAGAATTGGCGACGATAGCTGTCAATTTTCTTAGAGCTTGCGACATCAATCTTGCTTGTTTCCCCACATGTGATTGCCCCATGTCGCCCTCTATTTCATCGCGAGGGGTCAGAGCTGCGACAGAATCTATCACAATGACATCTATTTTGCCCGATCTCACTAATGTTTCTGTTATTTCTAAGGCTTGTTCACCATTATCTGGTTGTGAAATTAAAAGTTCTTTGATTTCAACTCCTAATTTTCTAGCATAATCAGGATCCATAGCATGTTCGGCGTCTATATAAGCACAAACACCACCTTTTTTCTGTGATTCAGCCACTATGTGTAAAGCTAATGTTGTTTTTCCTGAAGACTCTGGTCCAAATATTTCAATCATCCTACCTCGTGGCACTCCTCCCACACCGAGCGCCATATCAAGCCCGATTGAACCCGTTGGGATAACATCAATATTAACCTTAGGGGAATCACCCATCTTCATAATAGCCCCTTCTCCAAACTTTGTTTGAATAGATTTTATTGTATCCTCTATTGCTCCACCATTTTCTTTTGGAGCTTTTTTTGTTGTCTTTTTTTGCATATCTAAATAATTATAATTAATAAATAAAAACCAAAACTAAACTACTCGCTTAAAGCAAAAGATGAAGAATTTTTATTCAAATACATCTTAAATTCTTTTTCACTAATTTTCCCAAATTTATCTTCGGCGTATAAAGAGGTGACAGAGTATCCATCTTGGGGAATTAAAACTTCTCTAAAGAAACCTTCTTTGTCTATGAAAATCTCTCGGCCATTCAATTTTAGATGTTTTGCTCGGGGGGCTTGTCCTTCCACTATATAAAGCGGACTGTCGGAAGATTGAACGATTGAAGCTTCTAGCTCTACTCCATTTCTAATAAAACTCATCTTTTCCCAACCAAAAAATATAATCAC
>JAKPKF010000154.1 GCA_029553845.1 bacterium
TGTATCACATAACAAAAAAGACTGAAAAAGAAAACATCCGTTGTAACCCTAGATAGATTAGATAATTCTTCTCTTGTAAGGTTAGTGGGTGTTTCCTGTATCTTCTTTGCCATAAAATCTAAAATTTATAAGTTACTACCAGTTCTAAATCAGTTTTGATACCTGAGAAATATCTTGGGTAATAAAAACTGTTTATCCCCAGTTTGTAATTAAATCTCTTAGTCTCGATTGAAATTCCTGTTCCCAAATCCCATAGATTGTTAAAGGGTCGGTACTTACCATAAACATAAGGAACTAATCTTATTCTAGATTTAATTTCTTGTGTGGTAAGTTTTCCGTTATACCAAGAATACTTGTAGTTATTAGTGTCGATATTGAATAACCTACTAGAATAAATTCCCGAGTTTTGATTAAGGAAACTCAATGTAAGTTGATTCTTATCGATTACTAATTGAACAAGAGAATCCTTCTCTGATATCTCGGCTGAATCGGTACTGCATAAACCCTGGCTAACCGAAGAATGCGGAGAATTGTAGAGAAGGATTCTACTTGGGTTAAGTAAATTATCGTAGGAAATTGGCAGGAAATCTTTCCTCAAATAAATTGTATCAGTATGTTGAATGATCTCTTTATCAGGTAACATACTGAGTTGTTGATTCAGTTTGTAATTCCTGAAGCAAAGGTAAATAGTAAATCCTAGTAAAAGGACTATCATGGCAACTTTAAGTTTCTTCATAATTTAGACTTTTGAATGATTTCTTTGAGTTCATTAGCATTGTTCTTCAGTTCTTCAAATAAATCCAGGTCTAAGTTCTCGGATTTTGGTAGAGTAATTCCAATGAAATAACATTTTTCAGATTCTCTCATTGAAATTCTACTTCCTAACTTGAAAGCTAATCGGATAACTTTAGACTTAACTAGCTTAGCAATAGATTGTGGAAGAATCCCATTCAACTTAAGTATTCTTCGTTCTTCATGAGTCAATTTCAAATTTTCCATATTTCTTGAGTTTTAGGTTTGTTTATGTTCCATAGTAAACTTGGTACCTCGAAGAGTATGGCTTCTTTTATAATATAATTTAACGCGTCGTGCACAGTAGCTTTAGCTTTAGCTAAAGATACCTTCCTTCCGAAGGAAGGAATATCCTAATGGGTAAGTTAAGATGGGAATTGGGAAGGTATTAGGCCACTTAAATATATACAAGTATATTATATACAGGCCTTAAACCATAACCCTACTTCACATACGGAACCCTTAGCAAGTGTATACCTAGCTTTATTTAACCAGTAATGATAAGTCTTAGGGTCCCAAGTAGCAAATCCCCGAATAAATACTCGGTAGTTTTCAGGAAATCCCATAATTGCCTTGAAATCCTTTATTCCCAAAGGATAACCATCGGGTCTGAATTGCCTATCTGATGGTCTCAAAGTTAAAGGAGGTTTATCATTTTCTAATCGATATACTCCTGGTAAAGTACTCATCTTAGCAGTTTTGATTGGCCATTTCTTTTCATCTTTGAAATCCTTAATCCAAAGCTGTCTAACCTGTCTAACTGTAAGATTTTTCTTTTCAGGTAATTTCCGATAATCATACATGGCTAAAACTTTATCAGTGAAAGGGATAAAAGCTTCCTCTGGAGCTGGTACTAGTAAATCTCTAGTAAGTTTTGGAGTATTTACTTGAAACACTTCATTAAATGAATTCAAATACTTCTTACCCTTGTCTAAATGAACCCCGACAATAACTAATCTCTTTCTTGATACTTGGGAGTTTCCGAAGTCAGAAACGCTTCTTTCGTGAAAAATAAGTTTATAGTTCTTAAAGAAGTCC
>JAKPKF010000030.1 GCA_029553845.1 bacterium
AAAGGAGAACTTGATGCGTTATTAGTCAGGTCATCCTTTATGATAACAAACGAAGAAGAGAGTTAAATAAAAAAATATGGCAAGACCTAAAAATGTATTTTCTGCTGGAGACCCTATCTTAGCAGAAGAGATAAATGAAAACTTTGAAGAAGCGTGGGCTGGATATGACGCAATAGTTTCACCTTCTGGTAATGAATATTCAACGATTAGAGAAGCATTGGCTGATGGTAAAAAGAAAATCTTTGTTAGAAATGGCAATTATACTGAATCGCAGTTATCTATCACACAAAATGACACGATTATCGTAGGAGAAAGTAAAGAAGGAGTTATAATTACGAGCTCTATGAGTGGCTCAAACTCAAAAGCCATTGATGTTGGATGCGATAATGTCTGTTTTAAGAATCTTACTATTAAGGGACATCTTACAGGAACAACTCCAGACACCGAAAGTATAATCTATATTTCAAAGAATAAAGCTAAAGGAATCATAATTAGTAATTGTAATTTTTTTGATACTCAAGGATTTTTTATCTACGGTAATTACTCGGAGATAAAAGCATATAACTCTTTATTTGATGGCACATCTAAGATAGTTCAATGGCAAAGTCTATTTACGGATATTGGCTATTCGTCAGTAATACTTGGTTGTAGAATAATATCACAGAAAACTAATAGCACATTGATGCCTGTATTCAGTTACAACTACGGAGGGTTAATTCAGGGTTGCTACATAGAAGGAGATGTAATTTCTATCACACTTGATGCTGTTTCAAAAATGATTGGATGTGAAATTAAGGCAAGAAGATGCTATCTTAATGGTGGTAGTTTTATTGGAAATTATTTTGATAATAATAATATGGACCCTGGCACTGGCTGGATGCTTCTACCTTATAATACTAGATTCATCGGTAATAGAGTGTATTGTAGTTACTCCGCAAGACCTTTACTTTACTGCACCAATTGGGTAATTGTATGTAATAACTATTTTGAAGGTGGAAGTAAAATAAAGTTTGATGCTCCGTATGCTATATTCTGTAATAATCACTGGCAACACTCTTCTGCATATGGTTATGTTGTGACAATTGAATTAACCAGCAATGCTAACAGATGCCAGGTTAATCAGAACATCGTCATCATTAGTAATGGTGATAGCACACCAGTTATTACTGATGCTGGAACTGGCAGTAATAAATTAAATAATATACTTTACAAAGAGTAGTATGAAAACATACAATGGAGCAATAATAGACCCAATAGACGAACGAGACTACCGACTTGAAGAAGTTGGAATGTTTGCTCCTGTCAATTGGATAGAGAAAAAAGGAATAAGGCAATTTGAGGTTAAAGACCAATCGCAGTCAGAATCCTGCGTAGCAAACGCCGTAGCAAAAATACTGTCCATTGAAAACTACCTTGAAGAAGGTAGATATTTTCCTTTATCAGCAAGAGATTTATACACGAGGCGAACCAATAAGGGAGGTGGAATGAATTTCAGAGAAGCAATGAAAATTGGACACGATATAGGAATAACACTTGAGTATCTAATGCCTTCAAACGGAAAGGATGAAAATGAAATGAATAAGGCAGATGACAGAACAACATTTACAGAGATGACAGGGAACATTTTAGCAGGTGGAAATTATATCGCAACACCTTTTGATATAGACATTATTGCGTCTATTATCAATCAAGGCAAGGGAGTGCTACTTGGCTTCAGGTTTGATTATAACGAGTGGGATTTAGAAGTTCCAGTAATCAATCCTAATTCAAAACTATCTTGTCATCACGGAGTTGCTGGAATTGACTTTACTATCAAAAACGGAAAGAGGGCAATTGTAATTGATGAAAGTTGGGGATTT
>JAKPKF010000031.1 GCA_029553845.1 bacterium
ACAAGAACACAGCATAGAATGGCTGTTAATATTGAAGATGCAGGTTTTGAGATAAGAGATATGATTGCTTGGGTGTATGGTTCAGGATTTCCTAAATCGTTGAATATAGGTAAAGCCGTTGATAAGTTACAGGGGAGGGAGAGAAAAGTGGTTAAAAGTATTGATATTAGCCATAGTGAAAGAGGCGATAGAAATATATCAGAACAAAACTATATAAGAGATGTGGGGGTATTTAACTTTGATAAAGAACAAAGAGATAAGAGAGATAATTACACTACCAAAGGCACTTCCGAGTGGGAAGGTTGGGGTACTGCTCTTAAACCTGCACTTGAACCTATTACAGTAGCAAGGAAGCCATTAGGAGAGAAAACAGTAGCAGAGAATTGTCTTAAATGGGGAGTAGGTGGAATAAATATTGATGGGTGTAGGGTGGAATATACAGATGGAACATCAGAGGAACAGATAAGAAGAAAATATACAGGAAGTAACGAGGGGAACGGTAGTGTTACTAATAACTTCGGTGTAAAGGAGATAAAAATGACAAGCGAATCAACTCTTATAGGTCGCTTCCCTGCCAACCTAATCCACGATGGTAGTGAGGAAGTAGTAGAGTTGTTTCCGAATAATAAATCTAGCGATGCAGTAAGAAAAAATAGTGTTGGTTGGGGAACTAATGGGATTTACGGAAAGGGTAATGCATGCGATAGTTATGGTTATTCCGACTCAGGTTCGGCAGCACGATTCTTTTATTGTGCCAAAGCTAGTAAGAGAGAAAGGAATATAGGGTGTGAAGATATGGAGGAACAAATTGTTAATGATGGTAGAGAGAAAGATATAGATAACGCATATCAAAGAGGAACGACATTAAGAAAGAATACTCATCCCACAGTTAAGCCGATTGCTTTAATGGAGTATCTTGTAAAGCTAGTAAGTAGAGAGGGGCAGGTGGTACTAGACCCATTTATGGGCAGTGGTACAACAGGTATGGCTTGTAAGAAGTTAGGTAGAGATTTTGTAGGTATAGAAATGGAGGAAGAGTATATTGAAATAGCCAAAGCAAGGATAGAGGGAACGGATCGTGACAAGCCCAAAGAGCAGTTAAACTTGGTGTGATATAATTAATATATGGAACTAATGTTGGCAATCATAGCGGCTATTGCAGTAATAGGCTTAATAGTAATGGGGTTAGTTATTGTTATTGTTTCCAAAAAGGAAAGAGAGAGTTTACACCAGCTTATTAAGAGTAGAGACTTAACAGAATACATATCAGTACAGGACGAGGAAGAAGAAGAACCAGAAGAGCCAGAAGTAGAAATAGACATTACAGAGATACCAATGTTATCGGAGGAATCGAGGGAATAAGTTTAAGCTAGAGTACGATGGCATTAAAAGACACCATTAAGGGTTTAGTAGGTAAGCCAGAAAGAGAAAGTGAGGAGCAGTACGATGAGACATACTGGTTAGAATATACAGACGCTAAGTTTCAAGAGAGTAAAAACTTTAGGAGTTCTAACATAGAAAGACAGTGGTTTATTAACGACGCTTACTACAGAGGGTGGCATAATGTAAAGTACAACAAGGATACTGGTAAGTTAAGTTGGGGAAGTAAAGACCCCTTGGACTTTCAGATTAACCAGGTGTACTCAATTTGTAGGGCTATTAGGGGTGCTGTAACCAGGACTCAACCTACATGGGATGTTGACGCATTACCTTACGCTACTGTCGACCCACAGACTTCACAGGTACTAGGACAATACTTAGCATTTATGTACGACAAACTAAGAATGAAGCAGTTGGTTAAAAGGGCTGTTTTATTTGGCTTACTTTATGGGCAGGGTATATTCCAGTACGGATACAGTGCAGAAGAAGACGATGGAGAGGGACTGCCATGGGTGCAGGTACTTGACCCATTTGACACTTACATTGACCCTTACGCTAGTTCTATTGCAGACGCTAGGTATGTGGTTAAAGTTATATCAAGACCTAAAGAGATAGTTGAACAAAATCCTGTATACGATCAGGAAGCAGTCAAGGAATTAAGCACAACCTCTAAGACTTCAGAGAGTATGTATAAGGAGCTTATCAACACAAACACTAACGACACTACAGCCACAGGAGATAATATGCTACTTCACGAAACATGGTGTGTTACTAAGGAGGGCATAAGAGTAATAACAACCTGTGACGGAAAGATACTAAGAAACGAATTGACAGACTTTAAGAAAATACCTTTTGAAATATACAACCCTGACATAAACACAGGAGAAATATATGGAGAAGGTTGGGTTAAGAATCTTGTACCTTTAAACAAGGCACTTAATTACTTAGAAAGAGCTGTACTTGAATACAACATACTCTTTAGTAAGGGTAAGTATATAACCGACAGTAATTCAGGTATTAAGATAATCAATAATAAGAACGGACAGATTTTAAGACACAAACCAGGACACAACATACAGCAAATGGACATGAAGCCAATGAGTAGTACTCCGTTTGACCAGATAAACAACCTCAAGGATTACATGCAGAACATAGGAGCTGCTCACGAGGCGTTCATGGGTAAAGCACCACAAGGAGTAACGGCAGGGGTGGCCTTTGACACTTTAGTAGCTAATGCTTACACCAACATTGTAGACTTAATAGACAACCTTGCAGACTGTTTAAGCAGACTAGGCGAAGACATACTAAACATAAGTTACGACCACCAGTTAATAACCAAGCCTTTCAGAACAGAAACAGGAGACGTTTACTCGGTAATTAGCGGACAGGTAGAAGAAGTGCCAGAGGACGTTGTAGCAATACCAAGAAACCCAGAGGTTAAGGTTAAGATAACAGGAGGTATTTCACACACCAAGGAAGGTAAGAGAGAGATTCTAACAATGTTAAGAGGTGGAGGTGATATAAGTAGACAGACTTTACTACAAAACTTTGACATTGACCCAGAGGAAGAGAAACAGAGGTTAATGGACGAGAAAATGGAAATGGTAGAAATGGCTCAAGCACAGGAAGCCATGATGGCCCCACCAGCACCAGAGGGTGTTGCATTAGAACAGCAAGTACCAGAAGTACCAATATAAAAACTTGTGATTTTTGCGTAGGGGGTCTTCCTCGAACCCCCTGCACAAGGCTCATAAGTGCCTATGCTATAATATAGTAGAGGTCACAAGCCTATCGAGGAGGTTCTTTATATAATTTTATCCACCTAATCGTCACTGAAGACGTTAAAATGTAGGTTATTTTTATGGATAACGAGGTAAATGATGTAAATACAGTAGAGCAAACTACTGACTCCTCATCAGGGTTAGAACAAACAGCACCGGATACTAACATCTCTGCTGGAGAGCAGTCAAACACTCAAGTATCAGAAGGTGATGAAAATGTCACGGATTCTTTGGAGGAAAAGAAGATTCCTTATGACAGGTTTCAAGAGAAGGTCCAGGAGCTTAATACAATGAAAGAGCAAATGGCCGAACTCAAGGCAAAAGCCGAAATAGCTGACAGACTCCAACAGGCTGTTAGTCCTCAGGTAACTTCTCCTGAGCAACAGGCTAGACAGAGACAACTGGAAGCAGCTAGAAAGGAGCTTGAGCAAATGGGATACGTTGACAGAAATACTGTTGACCGTTTAGTAGAGGAAAAGCTTAATGCGTACAAATGGCAAGAGAGGTTCGTTAATCAAATGGACCAGCTCGGTAAAAAGTACACAGGTAAAGATGGAGGCCCTAAATTTGAAGCCGAAGAGGTTGCCAAGTTTATGGACGAGCAAATGGCAAGAGGGAATCAGATAACTGATCCTGAATTAGCGTTTAAGCTTATGAATCTTGACCAAATAGCAGACTCTAAAGCTAAAGCCCAGAAGTCGAGCACTTATAGTGAGGCCCCTGGTAAGCCGATTCATTCGGAAACTGACCAGAGAAAGGCCGATTTGGAAGCCGCTGCCAAAACCGGAAAGATTTCGGAGTTCTTGAAAAAGTACGCCGCTCCTTCCGAATAATCGAGGCTTTAAATTAATAATTTGGTTCAAATGGCAAACTTTACAACATACGACAAGACCACGAACCATGAAGACCTAACTGACGTTTTAGTCACAATGGGACAGATGAAGACCCCTATGTTCTCCAATCTTCCTAAGGTTAAAGCAAAGAGTGTTCTTCATGAATGGCCAATTGACTCCTATGCAAATGCAGCCGACAATGCACAGATTGAAGGTTTTACCTACAGTTTTGCAGCATTAACAGCTCCATCAAGAGGTCAAAACTACACACAGATATTTGCTAAAGACGGTAAAGTCTCTAAGACTCAAAGAGCCGTAGACCCAGCAGGATACAAAGACGAGTATGCCTACCAGGTTGAGAAAGCTCTTAAAGAGATTGGTAGAGACATCGAGAAAGCACTTATCAATGGTAGTGCCGCAGGTAGTGGTGCAACAGGAACAGCTAGAACTTTGAAGGGAATCCTCGCTTGGATAACCACCAACGTTTCTACTGGAACTGGAACAGGAAGGGACATCAAAGAGTCCGAGTTAAATGACTTACTTGCTGATATTTACGCAGCAGGTGGTGATCCTGATACCATTTTAGTAGCTCCTAAACAGAGAAACAAAATGGGTGACTTGTTCGAGAGTTCAAGACAGTTCGTAGACAGTGTGAAGACATTCACATCTGCAATCGCAGTTTATGAATCCAACTTTGGTATGATGCAAGTAGTAACGGATATTCAAATGCCTAATAGTGTAATAGCAGTATTAGACTCAAGCACTTGGAAAATTCCTCAACTACGACCAGTAGCAAAGGAGGAAACAGCTAAGGTTTCAGACGCTGATGGGTTTGTAGTAGTCGGTGAATTGACATTAGCTTCTTACGCAGAGAAGTACAATGGACAAATCACAGGACTCGCATCCTCATAGTCTTACATGGCAGGGGGCTTCGGCCCCTTGTCGTCTTAATTTAGAGGAAACATCATGGCAAAAACAGAGGAAATACTAGAATCAATCGCCCCTAAGAATGAAAGGGAGCGACTTATCTTTAAAGAAGCTATCCAGAACATAGTGAGAAAGTTAGACTCACAAAACAAGAAAATGGTAGACAACAACATACCCTTGTTTAAAGCTAACTATAAGCAAAGACAGGGAGGTGGGGACGGCTTTTCTAATGATAGGGAAATGAGGTTGATTGCAGTAATTCCTACTGAAATGGTGACTATTGCAAAGAAGATGTATGGCGATGACGTGTTAACTAACAAGGCTAAGTTTAAAGAGGCCTTTGTTAAGAACGAGGAGGGTAGGTACTGTTTAACAGTAGACCCTAAAAGTATATAAACTTAATCGAGGAAACTCATGGAGAAGAGATTACTTAGAGTGTTGTGGTTACCAGCTGATGACGGAGGTTGTGGACACCACAGGGTTAGAATATTTGACGAGGCTTTTAATCGCTTAAAGTTAGCAGAGAGCCTTATACTTGACCCCAGTGAAGACGAAAAAGAAACTAGGGTAGCAGTAGAGTATGCTGATGTTGTAGTAGCAAGGCTTAATACCACTCCCTACACGAAACTAATTAAAAAGACCTGGCCTAATAAGGTTTTAGTATTTGACCATGATGACAATACTTTAGAAACAAAACCTAGCAACCCAGCGTACAAGGATTTTGGTGTTGAGGATATATGGGTACCAGTGGACAATGTTAAAAAGACTTCTGCTTACAAAGAAGCTACAGTAGGTACAAGGCTTAAAATGGAAGAGAGAGGAGAGGTTCCTTTATGGGTTACAGGAATAACACAAGGTTTTAACAAGTTTAACAACCTTGACCACCACATGAATTTAATATGGAACTTATCAGCGTGTAGTTTAGCTACTTCCCCAGTACCAGAATTGACCAAGAAATGGGGAGCGTACAGTGATCTGGTAGCGACTGTGCCTAATTGTTTAGACATGAGCTACTACCCTGATGTAGAAGTTAAGAGTAAAAAGAAAGAAATTAGAATAGGTTGGAGTGGAGGAAGTTCTCATAGTATGGACTTAAAGACTATAATTCCTTCTATTAAAAAACTAGCCAAAGAGCATGACATAAAGCTTGTAATAAGTGGTAGTAATTTCCCTGAAATCTTTAGTCAATTAAAAGACATTGTAGAATACCACCCTTGGACTAAATGGGAGGCACACCCTTACAGAATGAAACTACTTGATTTAGACTTTGCTATTATTCCTTTATCTGATGACGAGTACTTCAATATGTACAAGTCGGAGCTCAAGATGATGGAGTTTGCAGCCCTCAAGGTTCCTATGATAATTAAAGACCAGTTACCATACTCTCCTTACATTAAGAAAGGGGAGAACGCACTAGCGTACAAAACAGAAGAAGAATTAGACAAGTGCCTAGAGCTTATGATAGAGGGTAAAAACAGAGACAAGATGATAGAGAACGCTTACGAATGGGTAACTACACACAGGAATGTAGACAACATAGCCAAGGACTTAGTAAAAGTTTACAAGAATCTTACGCCAGAGAAAACACAAAAACTCGTGGTATAATTAAGTAGGTAATCGAGGAATATTTAATTATTAGGAAATGACAATGACATTCCTCGAAATGCAACAGGCTGTTGGCCACCTCATAAATCAGGATGTTACTTCGGACAATCTTACAGTAACGGAAACTGAGGTGAAACTCAATTTAAACAGAGGTTACCAGAAAGTTGTAAACAGAATTGCCTCTTTAGCCCAGGATTATTATGTACGACTCTCGAAGGCAAACTTAACAGCCTCCCAGAGCCTCTACGGGCTTCCTAGCGACTTCAGAAGGATGATTAGGGTAGAAGTAGCCCCTACATTAGCTACCGAGCGTTACAAGGCCTACAGGGTTGATACTAATGCGTTCGATGATCCTGTTGATTATTCAGGAGATTCTACTAGCCCCACCTACAGTATGAGGGGTAAAAACATTGAGATAAAACCAGTTCCTACTAACAACATTACTAACGGGTTGTGGATGTATTATGTAGAAACAGTAGAAGACCTAAGTGCAGACGATGATGTTCCTAATATACCACCACAGTTTGAAGATTTACCCATAGAGTATGCAGTAGCCAAGGCTAAGGCAAGGCTTGGGTTAATGGACGAGGCACAAATGCACCTAGCAGAGTTTTACAGAGAATTAGAAGAAATGACCAGTGCATTAGTAAATAGTAATAGTGACGACCCAGAGCAGGTTGTAGTTAGAGACCCTTATTTTAATTAGTTCTTTAAATGACTAACTGGACAGAAGTTGAAGACGTAACAACTGAGTACGGAAGTGGGGATATAGACGACGCTATCCTTTCAGAGGATGGTGCTTATATGCTTACGGAGGACGAAGAGTACATAGTAGCAGAAGGCCCTATAACTGATTACACAGAAGTAGCAGACTCAAGTGAAAGATACATACCTTTTGGAGTGGGGTTAAAGATAGCTACAGAGTCTTTTGCTTGGTTATTAACAGAGGGAACTAGAATAAGATTGATACACAGTAAAACAGATTGGAGTGAAGTAGGGGATTCAAGTACAAGTTATACAAAAGTCGGGGACGCTTAATTAAGAATTATATAAATGGCTAGAGAAGAAAAAACAATATCAGAATTAACAAACCTTCCTTCAGTAACAAGGAGTGAAGATTTAATAGTAGTAGTTGATGTTAGTGATACAACCGATTCAGCTTACGGAACTACTAAAAAGACTTTAGTTAGTGAATTTATTGGAGACACTGGGGCGACTGGCCCTAAGGGTGCGACTGGTTCAACTGGTCCTACAGGTCCCCAAGGAATTCAAGGAATAACTGGTCCAACGGGTGCTAAAGGCGATCAGGGAATAACAGGCCCAACGGGACCTAAGGGTTCAACGGGTAGTACAGGCCCTACAGGAGCAGACTCAACAGTTCCAGGTCCCACAGGACCAACCGGTCCAAAGGGTGCTACTGGAGCAAAGGGTGCTACTGGAGCTACTGGGGCTGATTCTACTGTACCAGGTCCTACTGGACCGACTGGTCCACAAGGTATTCAGGGTGTTCAAGGTATTACAGGGCCAACTGGAAGTCAGGGCATTCAAGGCAGTACAGGTCCAAAAGGTGCAACAGGTAGTACAGGACCACAAGGTGTTAAGGGTGATAAAGGAGTAACAGGAGCGACTGGACCCACGGGAGCAGACAGTACAGTACCTGGACCAACTGGACCTACAGGACCCCAGGGAGTGCAAGGTAGTACGGGACCAACTGGACCACAGGGACCCCAGGGTGTGCAGGGACCTACTGGTGCAAAAGGAAGTACGGGAGCAACAGGTCCACAAGGCGAAGAAGGACCAACAGGTCCTACTGGTGGTACTGGAGACCCTGGAGATATTTACGCAACAACTTCAAGTACTTCTATCAATTTAGGAACAGTTACAGGAGAAAACTCTATTACAGTTGATAGTGGATTGGCTTATACGGCAGCACAGTCAATTATTATTGCGTATGATTCAAGCAACTACATAGAGGCTACAGTAGTCTCTTATACAGGAACGACTTTAACTTACAGTGTAGGTACTGTCACAGGGAGTGGTACCTATACCGATTGGGATGTTAATCTAGCAGGTGCCCCAGGACCAGAAGGTCCTACAGGACCCACTGGACCAACAGGAGCTGATAGTACAGTACCAGGACCAACTGGACCAACAGGTCCCACTGGGGCTACGGGTTCAACAGGGGCCACAGGTCCTACTGGTGCCACAGGTCCTACAGGACCACAGGGTCCTACAGGTCAAGACGGAACTATTGGAGTAGACGGTGCAACGGGCCCAACAGGACCCACTGGACCACAAGGTCCTACGGGAAGTACAGGTTCTCAGGGGCCTACTGGCCCTACAGGTTCGACAGGACCAACTGGTGTTACTTACGAATGGAATGGCCCATGGACTACTTCAACAGCCTACTCGTTGAACGATACGGTAGAAGAGGCTGGTAGCGGATATGTTTGTGTAGAGGGGC
>JAKPKF010000208.1 GCA_029553845.1 bacterium
AATCAACTAACAAGCGTAGACTGAGTAGAATTCCCCGATTCTGTGTATGATTTAGATCTTGACAACAATCAACTAACAAGCGTAGACTGAGTAGAATTCCCCAGCTCTTTAAGATATTTAGATCTTTCCAAAAATCAACTACAACTAACAAGCGTAGACTGAGTGGCATCTCTTAGCGATTTGAGCTATTTACGCCTCGTAAACAACTGTATTGATCCCTTATCATTATCTCGAGTAGATAGAAACTTTATTACAGCAAAATATGGTAATAGTCCAAGTTGGATGGATGCACAATATGTCTGTTTATGAATAGAATATAATCCATCCACAAGCACTTCTAATCCTGTAACGGCATCACTTGCTCCTTACTGACCAGCTAACAAGGTTCAAGCTCTTTTGAATGATAATGGCTGATCCCTATCACAACGAGATGAAGTCTTTGACATAAATTGATCTCGTCTTATTGATTTTTCAACCATAGTAGATACTGAAACAAATCTTTGGCTGAATAAATTCCCTATTGGATATGATAATAATGGGGATCCTATCTATGGAGATAAAGAACTTATGGCTACAGTAGATCGGATTTTTGAGCCAGGAACACTAACTAAATACAACCTCGTATCAATAATGGGCTGTGCTACTACTGCCACCACTTGTAATGTATCTAGACAATGAATTACTAGTATAGAGAGTGATGCCTTTGTAAATCATACACAATTGCGGTGATTATATCTTGACAACAATCAACTAACAAGTGTAGACTGAGTAGAATTCCCTAGCTCTTTGGGATATTTAGGCCTCTCAAATAACTGTATTAACCCCTTATTATTATCTCAGGAGGATAGAAACTTTATTACAGCAAGAAATAATAATAATCCAAGTTGGATGAATGAGCAATATGTCTGTTTATGAATAGAATATAATCCATCCACAAGCACTTCTAATCCTGTAACAGCATCACTTGCTCCTTACTGACCAGCTAACAAGGTTCAAGCTCTTTTGGATGATAATGGCTGATCCCTATCACAACGAGATGAAGTCTTTGACAGAAATTGATCTCGTATTATTGATTTTTCAACCATAGTAGATGCTGGAACAAACCTTCGGCTGAATAATGTACAAATATGGGATGTAGAAAATGGACAATATATTTTTGGAGATAAAGAACTTATGGCCACAGTAGATCGGATTTTTGAGCCAGGAACACTAACTAAATACAACCTCGTATCAATAATGGGCTGTGCTACTGATGCTACTTTTTGTGATTTATCCAATAAATGAATTACTAGCATAGAAAATGATGCCTTTGTAAATCATACACAATTGCTGACTTTAAATCTTTCCCAAAATCAACTGACAGGCGTAGACTGAGTAGAATTTCCTGATTCTTTGTATAATTTAGATCTTTCCTACAATCAACTAACAAGCCTATCTGGAGTAGAATTTCCTGATTCCTTGCTGGGTTTAGATCTTTCCCAAAATCAACTA
>JAKPKF010000218.1 GCA_029553845.1 bacterium
AAAAATAATCGTAGTTCCATCAAAAGTAGATTCTCAATTTCAAAAGTATCAATGAATATGATGAGACTATGTTACATTAATGGGTTGTTATCCTTTAGGTAGAACAGACAAAAGGATGATGATCACAGCAAAAAGAGTAGAGTAGGAAGTTTATAAATGACTGTATGGGTTATACTATTCTCGTTGTCCATCCTCGCTGTTCATTTGGATCATGGTAATAGCTTTTTTTGAATGCCTCCGGCGGGTTACTTTTGTCTACCAGCTACAAAAGTAACCAAAAAAGCCTCGAGCTCGCCGCTAATATTTCAGGAGTGAAATCCGCGGACGAGCTCTTTTTTATTTTTTAAAATGAATTTTAAAAAATGTAGGGTATCTTACTTCTAACTTCGTAATTCATCGACTTCCCACAACAAAAAGAGTAGAATAGGGAGTTAAAGTTTGTAAAACCTGCCCCCGCCCGTAGCCCCGCAATACTGCGGGGCGGGGCAGACAGGTTCATCAAGTTCATCAAGTTATAGCCCCTTCAAACGAAGTGAAGCCCTCTCCCGATATATCGGGATCTCACTTTGTTCGAGATTTATCGGGGAATAAGGGGGTAGGGGGGATTTTGTGATAAATGAGGGTTTCTGTTTGATCCCCCTTAATCCCCTTTAATTATGGAGTTCTCCGTAACGAGCAAGGGGGATAACCACTTGTAACTTTATAAACTTAGCTTCGCGGGTAGCACCCGGGTGGTAGGATGGAATTATAAACTTGTCACTAATCTATAAGTATCTTTTGCGATCATAAGTTCTTCGTTTGTAGGAACTACAATAACTTTAACTTTTGAGTCATCTGTTGAAATTATTCTTTCTTCTCCTCTGAAATTGTTTTTGTTTTCATCTAATTTTATTCCTAAATATCCTAGATTATCTACAATTAGTTTCCTTTGTAATGCAGAGTTTTCTAGTGTCCCAGCAGTGAATACTATTACATCTACTCCATTCATATAAGCAGCATAAGCACCGATATATTTCAAAATACCTTTGGTATACATATTTATTACAAGTGTTTCTCTTTCTTTACCAGCATTGTAACCATTTTCAATATCTCTATGGTCGCTAAAACTTCATGAGATTCCTAGCATTCCCGATCTTTTATTAAGCATTTCATCTATCTCATCTATACTCATATTCATATTTTTTATCAAAAAAGGTATAATTGCAGGATCAATATCTCCACAACGAGTTCCCATAATAACTCCTTCAAGTGGAGTAAGTCCCATAGAAGTGTCTACTACTTTACCATCTTTGATAGCAGTAACCGATCCACCATTACCAATATGACAAGTAATGATTTTCTTTGTTGCGTATTCTCGGCCAAGAATTTCGCAAGCTCTGTGACTTACATAATTATGAGAAGTTCCATGAAATCCATATCTTCTAATTCCATGTTTTTCATACAATTCACGAGGTAGAGCGTACAAATAATTTGTAGCTTCCATAGTTTGATGGAAAGCAGTATCAAAAACAGCAACATTTGGTACATTAGGTAACAATCTTTCTACTGACTCTATTCACATAATATTTGCTGGATTATGTAAGGGAGCTAGAGAAACTAATTTTTTTACTTCTGCTTTTACCTCTTCGTTTATAATTATAGATTCTGAAAATTTTTCTCATCCGTGTACAACTCTATGTCATACAGCAGAAATTTCATCTAACGATTTTATTACTCATACTTCCGT
>JAKPKF010000228.1 GCA_029553845.1 bacterium
TTTTAAGTCTGGGAGAGTATGAAAAAGAAATAAACTGGGATAATCCTACGTATCAGGTACTAATGGATTATATTTATCCAGATGAAAGAGTTGAACACTTTCAAGAGGAGATTGAAAAGGAAGAATATTTGTCTCAAATAAGAGAGCTTCGAGATGTTGTAAACGCATTACCAACTTCCTTTAGTGGTAATCTGGGTGATTATCTAAAAACGACAGAGTGGTATGAGGGAATTCCTGACAAAGAAAGTGTTGAAGCGCCTCTTCGCATGCTGAATTACACTAAGATAGAAGGTCAGCCATTACAATGTGTTGGGTTTGCAATTTTACTAGCAGGTCTTAAATATGAAGGAATAAACTTTCAGAATGTGGGAGGAGCATATTCTTTTGGTAATGGAACAACTCCTGCAGAAACGGCGACAGAGCTAATTCCGTTTGAACTCATTAGTGATGAGTATGCTCATATTGTCCCTACAGGATATGGTGGTATAGCTCTGGGCTCTAAAGACATGAGCATAGATGATTATGAAGTTGGAGATCTTTTTGTAAGAACGGATGTTGGGCCCCTATATACTAGTGGTTCATCGACTGGGGCAAATACAACATTTAAAACTGGACATATAGGTGCAATAATAGGAAAGAAAGTTGTTGACGAAGAAGTGGTTTTGTTGGTAGCGGATGCTAATAGAAAGAATGATGGCAAAATAAGAATATTTGAAGTAACAGAGCATAATTTCTATAAAATATTTGGAGAGCCAGGGATTAAAAAGTTTATCATAAGGGCAACTCCTAGGGAATAGTTGTAAAGTAGTCCTCTTTTCCTCTATCATATACATATCTTTAATTAAACTGCTCGATCATGAAAATACAATTTTGTGGCGCTGCCAAAACAGTTACAGGTTCCTGCTACTATTTAGATACAGGAGATTTTAAATTTCTTGTTGACTGTGGTGCTTTTCAGGGCCCAGATCAAGTTGAGAAACTCAACTACGAACCATTTCCATTTGACCCTGCAGAGATAGATGCTGTCTTTCTTACCCATGCCCATTTTGATCACTGTGGAAGACTTCCTGTCCTTGTCAAACAAGGATTTAGAGGTAGGATAATATCTACACAACCAACTAGAGATCTCGCAAAAATAGTTCTTTTGGATGCTGCTAATTTACAAAAAGAAGAATATGAAAGAAATGTAGCAAGAGTAAAAGATGGAGGAAAGGTTCGTAATCCAGCATATGAAGGGAGTCAGTATGTTGAAAGAGAGCCCTTATTCACAGAGCAGGAAGTAGAAGAAGTAATGAGGCTTTTTAATGTATATCCATATGGAAACTCTGTAACCATAAATGACAAATGTGAATTTAGATTAAGAGATGCTGGACATATTCTAGGTTCCGCGTTATTAGAATTCTGGATAACTATAGAAACTGGAAGAGTTCGTAAAATTGTTTTCTCTGGAGATCTTGGACAACCAGGTGCCCGTATAGTTAGA
>JAKPKF010000234.1 GCA_029553845.1 bacterium
CAACTCGTAAGGCTTACTCATAACCTTTACAATATACCTTGCGTCTTCTACTCCTGTGCAGTACGGGTCAATATAAGTATCAAAAGGATCAAGTGTCTCTATCCAAGCGTTACCCTCCCCGTCATCTAATTTGTCATCATAGCCATACTGGAATATACCTAGTCCATATAACAAACCATAAAGCAAAGATTTATTAACCTTCTCTTCTAGGTTTAATCTATCGTATTGGAAGGCCAGATATTCCCCTAGTATTCTACTTGTGTCATTGTCTAATTCTCCATAAGGAAGTGCGTCTACATCCCAGCTTGGGTTGGTCTTCATGACTGCATTCCTTATAGCCCTACACACCATGTAAGTATGATTGATATAAAAGGTCAATGGATTTCTAACATCCTTTGTGAATGTTCCTGTGGTTCTATCATACTTGAGATTCTGATTGCCCTTGTAGTACATGTAGTTTACAAACCATTGAAGCTCTACATTAGACCCTCTCCAGTTTCTACTCTCTTCAAACTTCTCTTTGGTATAGGTCATCCAGTACTCTTTGTCGTACTTTTCTTTCCCCTTTTTCTCCTCGTACTTCTGGGCTGTGCTTGTTGCCATTTGTGTTCTAAACTAGTTTAATATCCTCTTATCCTCTACTTCATATTCTTCTCTATTGCCTCCTGTATTACCGAATCCATGTTCTCTAGTTCTACAAGATTGCTAGTGTCTTCTATCTCCTCTGCTTCTGGCTTCTCTGCAAAGGTTGTGTACTCTGGTAAATCTCTTGCTTTTAATAGCTTCTGTAATTCTTTTCTCTCTCTACTTCCTACAATAACCTGTAAACAAGTTATCACCCCCATTGATAAAATCGCTATTCCTAGCAAAATGCACAAAATAAATACAGTTGTCTCCATATACATAATTATATCATATTAAGTTGTTCTTCTTTTTTAACACCCTCTATCCTAGCTTTAGCTATTTCCAAATACTCTGGCATCATTTCCATCCCTATAAACTCTCTGTTTAACTTCTTACAAGCCATACCAGTTGTTCCACTACCCATGAATGGGTCTAAAACTACTTGCCCTTCTCTACTTACTAGCTTTACAAGATACTCCATTAAAGCAACAGGCTTGACCGTTGGGTGGTTGTTTTTAGTGTTTTTGTTTTCCATTTCTTTGTAATAGACTTCTCCTGAACATTTTGAATGGTCATTAGTTCCATTCAGAGTTAAATTACAATCTTTACAAGTTGGACTTTGACTATAATTTCCAGCAGTAAATTTTTGAGATGTTTCCAATTCTTCACACCCTATATTCCTCTCTCGCTTACTTGCTTTAGCACAATAAAAGAAGCGAGATGCTGAACCTGAATCGGCTTGATATCCTTTATGAGTATAGTTTCCCCCACCTGCAAACATTGAATCATTTTCCCTGTCTTTCTCATAGCAATCCGATTT
>JAKPKF010000041.1 GCA_029553845.1 bacterium
TATAATACCATCATTGCTGCTAAAATTAGCGGTAAGAGATACCTCGATAAGAATTCATGGGATTATTCAGTTACTACCGGAAAGTATCGGAATCAATTTTTAGGCGAAACCAAAAAAGAAACGGAAGCAAAGATAAAATCCGGTGAATATATCCTTACCGATCTGAATGGAGGCGAATAATGCCTAACGATATTTACGATCATTTCTCCTATTCATTCAGGAATCCCGAAACATCACCAAAATATACTGCTAAGGAGGTTTTATCATGAGAGTAAAAGAAGTTAAGAAAACGAGTATTAATGGAAAACGGTATATCTGCGTAAACTATGTTTGTCAGATGAGGTTACTTTGTCCAGCTGCTAAGGAAAGCTTTATTAAATTTACTCTTTGTAATGAAGCTAGAGTCTTTGAGGTTGATCCTGTCAATGGTATCCCTAAGTATGAGACTAGAATTTTAGCTATTTAATATAGCAATAGAGATAGACAAGATTACAACTGGACACGGGCGATGCAATCAAAAAAATTCACAGGGAGGATAAAAATGGATAATAATATAAAAGTTATTGCAGTAGTATCTGGAGGGATTCTACAGAGTGCTTATGCTAATATTCCTATTGATCTCCAGGTTTTAGACTATGATAATTTTAAGAAATGTGATCCTGGAGAAAACAAAGAGGAATTTGAATATTATAAAGAGTTAGAAAATCAGCTTAAGAAATTAAAACTAATCTATTAAACTTCTTTTTAAAGTAGAACTTAACCCCTTAGTATTTAGCTAAGGGGTTATTTTTTGTCTATAGCATTTTATGATATTAGCGGTTATCCCTCGTATTCTACTTTCAGAAAGATTAAATATAGAGCTTAGTATCTCAAAGTTTAACCCTAGGAAGTATCTCCCTAGAAAAATTAACTCTTGTTTTATAGGAAATTCCTTTAGGGTATCAATAAGAATATCTATACGATCAGAGTATTTATTGATCTCCTCAAAGGGATTATAACTCTCCTCTTGAAAAGTTAAAGGGATCATAGGAGGAGCTTTTACTTTATAATTCGGCCTTAGTTTTATAGGGAGAGCTTTATTTATCTCCTCACAATCTAAGCAAGCTTCTTTGCCTTTGCCATTATTCCAGGAGTTACACTCTTTACAAATATCTTTTAATCCCTCTTCTTTTTTATTCTCTATAGTGTCCGTTTTTTCTATAGTGAGCGAATTTAATTCTTTCATGTTTCTAACTCCTTGTTGTAGCCAAAGAAAGCCAAACCTATTGCATCAGCTATATTGTGATCCTCTATAGTGTGCGAGTAGAACTTAGCTTTTCTTATCATATCTTCTTTAGTAGCTTTACCTGAGCCAGTGAAACTCTTCTTAAGAGTACCGCTATGAACTCCATGACAAGGTAAATCAACCTCATAAGCTACTTCCTTTACTCTTCCTGTCATGTTCACTAAATTTTCTGTAGCAGAGAAACCTCTTAAATGAGGTTTTTCGAAATAGATACAGGAAACATCGAATTCTCTGATTATTTTCTTCAGATCCTCTCTGAACTTATTCCAGATTTCTCCTATACCCTTTGGGGTTTTCTTGTATTGTAGTAATCCAAACCCAATAAGCTTTCCATCAGAAACAACCGCATACCCTGTAGAAAGCCCACAATCTATCCCTAGAATTACCGTGACTTTTGTTTTCATTACGCTACCTTTTTGATCTTTTTAGAATTTTGACTTCTATAATACTCGTTGTAATCCCTAAAACCGTTCTCTCTAGCTTTCTTTTCATGTAAATACCTTACGTAAGCATTTTTACACTCTGTTCTATCACAGAGAAACCTTTCTTTATCAGGGTCAAAGAGGAGAGGAGAATCACAATAAACACATCTGTTCTCTCTCTTAGCTACCTCAATATCTTCTTTATTAAAAGCCGTCGCTCCTACGTCTCTGGTACACTCATCACATAAATTTGATTCTGAAGAAGCCTCTACAGCACTCCCGCAGCGTATACAGTCTCTTAAATTACCTATAGTTGGCGGAAACTCAGGGTCATAAATATACCCACAAATCCTACAATGTTCTGTTCTCCCATCTTCTTCAAACTCAAGCCAACTACTACCGCATTTCCTACATTTAATGCAATTGCTATTATCCATACAAACCTCCTAATTAGTATATGCTAAACTCGATTACGCAAATTTAGCTTGTGAATAGACATAACTGTATTTTCCAATTCTTTGAATGAAAGAGGGGGGTTATTTCGTGTATTCCAGATTAAAGCCATTTCTAAAACTTCTTCGTAATCTAAACCGTCTCTAAACCATGAACCACACATTCTAGCCAGAGAATTATTTCTCCCTCCCTTAGAAACTCCTTGATAGAGCGGTTTTATTGGATTATAGTTATTACTAAAGAATTTGTCAAGAGGAAAATCAGCAACAGCTAAATCTATAGGAGAAAAACCTTTTTTCCACCTGTATTTTGTTCCATTGGGATGAATACTAGGAGGAGCTACTACATATCCTCCGTCTCCTCTAAGGTCTATTCCTTCTAATCCAGGTCTTTTCTGAAAATTCCTAACTTCCCTATCCTGAGGATGATTAAAATAAATATGACAACCTTTTCCAGTGATAACAATAGGAGAAGGAGGACAATCTTCTATATGTTTTTTCCCTTCTTCTGAGTCTACGTCAATCACTATAATATTTGAAATCTTGCCAGTTACGATTCCGATATTGTAGTGATTTTTGATGAACCAATCTTGAAGAACTACCTCATTAGCCCTTTTAAATTGGTAGTCACTCCATTTAATATTGGGCTTTTTAGCCCCTGGTACAATAGGGATCACAGAGAACTTGCAGATATTAACATAGTAGCTAGCTGCTTTATACATTGCTAGTTTCATAATATCTCCTATCTCTATATTCAAGATAAAATTTATTATTAGGATGAAACTCACAATCTCCGAAAGTCTTTCTAGCTTTAGTCACCTTCAGAACTGTCTTATCACTCCCTTTTAAGCGGAATAAATAAGCAACATTATCAGCTTCTTGTTCTATGAAGCTCGAATCCCTCACATCACCTTTGCCTAGCTCTGTATCAGCTTTTACCTTCATAGGATGAGCTATAAGATAGGTAATTATATTAAGATTAGTCGTAAGGAGCTTTAAATTCCGCATAAGCCCTCCTATCTCTAAGGAAGGAAATCCTATTTTCCCTAGATCCAGGAGATAATGTAGATGATCTACGAAGATAGCTTTTATACCATATTTTGCTTGAGCTTCTACTATCCTATCCTCTAACCAATTTAACTTCTTAGTTGGAATTGTTTTAGGCATGAAGATATGTTCTAAGCTATCCCTTGAGAAATCCATCAGAAAAGAAAAATTATTCATTTCGAAAGAGAACCAAAGAGTGTTGATCCCTTGTGAAGCATAATCCATTGACATAGATTTTAAGAGAGTAGTTTTCCCTCCTCCTGTAGTACCTGAGAATACGTTTAATTCTCCTGGAACAGTAGATCCTATAAAATCTTCATATCCGTGAAAGTAAGTTCTATACCTAGGAAAATCTCTCCACTTTTCTCTTTCTATATCCAGGAGTTCTTTAGAAGGGATAACTTCATCATCACCGCTATAGTCATAAAGTTCGATATAATCTTTCATGTATAGTATTTTTCCTTAATTCTCTGTGAAGGGATTAACCGTCTTTCCTATCCTGAGCTTCAGTTTTTTTCTTCTCAATACAAGTACAAGGAGTATACCTAATACATTTGCAGTTTTCACAAGTGTAGCTAGGCTTCCTTTCTCTTGATTTCCTTAATTCTTTCAATCCTGGCACTTTCTTTCCGGAAAAATCCTCAACCATGATTTCCTCCTATAACCACCATTTTTTATCTAGCGGGGGGTTTTCTGTTCCCCATTCCCACTTCTTTTTGTTCCAGCTAAACATATATTGATTTTCCGAATAAATACTTAAAGCTAATGCTAAACTAACGGACAAGCTCTTATTAGATTTCAGTATGACATCAAAAAAGTAATTAATCAACTGCTTACCAAAGTCCAGTGAGTTACGCTGAAGAAATTTCTTAGCTACGGAGGCATCTTTAGGAGAGATCTTATACTTGTAGCCGTATCTCTCTTCTGTGATCCTTAGAAATTCGCCTATAAGCTCTTTTAAGAGAGAGGGGGGATTAAGAGGGGAGAGAGTAGTATTAGAGTTAGTTTCTAAGTTAATTAAGCTAGTTAAACTAGTTAAATCTAAATCTGCCATTGCTTTATTAGCTATCTTAGTTTTCTTAGTTTTAGTTTTATTATTAATTAATTTATTATCTAATAAACTAACTAAATTAAGTTTAGTTAATATATTATTAATTATATATATTATAATATACTCTAAGCTAGCCTGATCTATGACTACCTGGTTGTCTTTAATTTTAAGTTTAATTTCTTGAAAATCGCTCATTTTTTACCTCTCCTTAATTTATTTCTTGACAATATCTTAGCATAAAAATATGAACTTAATCAACTTATATGAGAGAATTACAAAATTCTCGAGGAGCTATGAATATCTACAAGAGGAGAATTAAGAAATTACAAGTAATTAAAGGTAGTTACAGAATAATAGGGAAGATCGTAGGAAAAATATTTAAGTATATTTAATAGCTAGTTGATTATTAAATTAACTCATGCTATACTTTGTGCGTTAGAAAAAATTACTAGCACAAAGGAGAAAAGCTATGAAGGTAACAGGAGTTATTGAAAATTTAAAGAAAGGGGGATCAGATACAGACCCTTTCTACGTTATGGAGATAGCAGGGCATACAGTCTTTTCTAAGAATAAGGAGGTAGAAAAACTTCAAGGTCAAAGTAAT
>JAKPKF010000305.1 GCA_029553845.1 bacterium
ACTATAAAATTCTAATCAATATGTGAATATAGAAAAACTAAATGCAACAATCACAAGTAGTAAAGTTGCACTTAGTATTACAATTTTGACTTTCGATTATAAAGTTGCGTTTAGTTTTTCAATTGGGGCTAATCTTACGAAGTTATTTCAGTTCCACTTGTGAACTTAAAGGTTATGGTTTTGTCTTTATTAACAATTGCCTTTTCAACCATCAGCATCCATACATCATTTGACCATTCAGGCAGGTAGTTATCTGCTTTTTTTATTTCCTCAAGATATGCCTTCATCTTGATTTCCTGTGCTTGCATGTAGGCCCTTTTCTCAAGGGCTTTATCTAAGGCATTTTTTTCTGATTCATACTGAGTGGATAACTCTTCATACTTCCTAGCGAACTCAACTTGATTCTGAGCAGTTCTGGTGTTTTCTTTTATCATCTTGTCCACCAAACCGCTTATAACTTCCATCTTGTTTTGAAACTCGATAACCCTAGCATCTAGTTCTGAAGTATCTGATAATAGCTTAATAACCTCATTAACATCTTCTATGATTCTTTGCTTTTCCCTCATTACTTGGTTATAAGCAATTACAAACTTTTCTTTAATCTTGTCTTCAGTTAATGCAGGTGTTTGGCACTTGTCGTGTTCTTTGTTGTACTTGCCATTGCATCTATAAACAAATCTTGAATACTTACTTGTTGAATGCCATTTCTTTTTGCCATAAAACCCACCACAATCACCACAGATTAGTTTTGAACTGAATATGCTGTTTCCAGAATAAGCAGCACCGATCTGTTCTCTTCTCATTAACTCAGCTTGAACTATCTCCCATTCTTCTTTATCGATAATTGCAGGGTGACTGTTCTCTACATAATACTGAGGTAAGTGGCCACGATTCCTTTCTACTTTGTGTTCTAGGTAATCAGCTGTATAGGTCTTCTGAAGTAAGGCATCACCTTTATACTTTTCATTTCGTAGAATTGAGTTGATTGTGTTTTTAGTCCAATTGTAGGAATTTCCACTTGGTGTTGGTATTCCGTTTTCTTTTAAGTATTCAGCAATTCCAGAGCATGTTTTTCCTTCCCTTAAGAATAGCTGGTATATCTTTCTCACTAGGATTGCTTCGTTCTCAACAACCATAATCTTGCCGTTTTCTTTTTTGTAACCAAGCATATTACTATATGCCCAGCTCACTCGGCCTTCTTTCATTCCCCAGCGTTTACCCATTGTCACGTTTTGTGAAATGCTTCTGCTTTCTTCTTGTGCCATACTAGCCATAATTGTAAGCAGGAATTCAGTCT
>JAKPKF010000327.1 GCA_029553845.1 bacterium
AGAACTATCTCCACAACTAATGGTATTACAGGAGGAGGTAACCTAACAGCAAACAGAACTCTAAGCCTTGATTCAACCGTCGTTAGAACAACTGGAGATCAAACAATAGCAGGAACTAAGACTTTCACGGGCTCAATTGTGGCAACAGCTAATCCTGTAGCTGTAGGAGCTCCTACAGCAGACAATCATGCAGCTACTAGAGGATATGTTAATTCTACAGTTGCTGGATCAGCCTCAAAATGGACTACTAGTGGAACAAATATCTATAACGCTAATACTGGATACGTTGGCATCGGCACGACTAATCCAGGGGCTAAGGTGTCTATTTCTGGTGGAGAAGGATCATACACTGCTCCAAATTTTGGTAGCGCTAATCTTGGGGCTATTAATATATTAAATACTACTTCTGACAGACGTAATGCCATAACTTTTAGTTCGGCCGGTTCTTCAAACGCTCAGGCAGGTATATATGTTCATCAAGACAATTCGGCTGGGACACATATGTATTTAGCAACAACTGATAGTTATGCTACTGGTCCACAAGCCCGGGTAACTATAAGAAATAATGGCAATGTCGGTATTGGCACTACCTCTCCATCATACAAACTAGACGTCTCAGGAACAGGAAGATTTACAGGTGCACTAACTGGAACATCTGCTACTTTCTCGGGGACAGTTGGAGTTGCTACTCCTACAGCATCAACTCATGCAACAACCAAGGCATATGTTGATGGAGGGTTCTTAAAAAACACAGGAGATATTACTCTTACTGGTAACCTTAATATGGCAACATACAAATTGACCGTTGGTACAATCGATCCTTTATTTAATATTAATGGAAAGGGCTATGCTACATATGCTCCTTCTATGATAGGAGTTAAGGAAGAATCAACAGGAGTTATAAAAATAGGGGATTCAAATTGTAAAAAAGAAGATGGTTTAATTTCATGTAGTTATGAAATTAAATTTGACGAGCAGAAAGATGGATCAGATTTGTGGATATTTAGAAAGGTTACTGATTTTGGAGAAGAATGGAAAAACTTAGAAATTATTTTAACACCAAACTTTAATGGAAGTGTTTGGTATAAAAAATTATCTAAAGAAAACAAAATTATAGTTTCTGCAAAAATTGATTCATTGAATGATGATGAAAATCTTGAGATAAGCTACAGACTTACTGCTTCAAGGTTTGATTATAAAGAATGGTCTAATATGCCAGAAGGAGCAAATCTAGAAGCAGGCTTTATAATTAAATAAAATATTGCCTTTAATGTTTATTAATGATAAAATTATAAATAAGAAAATGTATCACTAAAAAATATGAATATAAAAAATAAACTTACATGGATTTTCTTTATAGTTTTTATTGCTGTAGCTAGTGCCGGTTTGTCTGTTATGGCTGCTATTCAATTAGGAACTGAGGAGATAACATTTACTCAACCAATTATTGTTTCTGCCCCAGCTTTGCCTACGCACGCAGCAACTAAAGGATATGTTGATTCCGCAATTGTTAATATTGGAATAGGTGGATATGTTCCAACATCAAGAACTATCTCTACAACTAATGGTATTACAGGAGGAGGTGATCTAACAGCAAATAGAACCTTAAGTCTTGATTCAACTGTAATTAGAACAACCGGAAACCAAACAATAGGTGGAACTAAAACATTCTCTTCTGCAGTAGTCCTAAGTACAGCAGGAACAGCAACAACTCATGCAGTAAGAGCTGATAGAACTATCTCCACAACTAATGGTATTACAGGAGGAGGTGATCTAACAGCAAACAGAACTCTAAGCCTTGATTCAACTGTAATTAGGACAACCGGAAATCAAACAATAGCAGGAACTAAGACATTCTCTTCTGCAGTAGTCCTAAGTACAGCAGG
>JAKPKF010000328.1 GCA_029553845.1 bacterium
TACCTTCCACAGAATGGACAAGGTTTCTTTGTCTTGACTGTTTCATTCTCTTGTATTCTCATTGTTATAGCTCTCCCCTACCTGCCATTCCCCCTAGGCATCCCTAAAGGTTATCAAACAGGCTAACCAATCCAAGTGGTAAGTCAAAACAGCCCCCTTCGAGATTGTGCTTCTTTTATTCTTTTTTCAGCAATCTGAAAATAACCATCATCTAACTCTATACCTATAAAGTTACGGTTTAATACTTTACACATCTTGCCAGTAGTCCCACTACCCATAAATGGGTCAAGAATCACATCCCCCTCATTACTCCAACTAAGGATATGATCTTCCGCTAATTTTTCAGTCAAATAAACCAATCTGCTTTTCTATAGCAATCTTATCGTTTGTTATCTTCCTATTATATTCTTCAAATGTTGTGCTTCTAAACAGTGGCTTTAAATTTGCCCACCTAGCCATATCTCTCTGCCATTTTGGAGGCTTTACACTATTTTCAAAATCCCTGTATGGTTGGGCAAAAGGATCAACCCTATCAAGGCTTCTTAGAAAATTTATTCTCTCTGTTGAATCTTTTCTATCTTCCGTTAGTAGAACATATACAAAAAATGGTACTTTCTTTTGTGCGTAGTGTCTTACTTTTTCTACAGTAACCCTAACTGGCTCCATTTGTGATTTATTGTCACAAGCAAGCCGAATATATTTGCTCCACTTGTTTTTGGCTAGTAGCTTTTGTATTTCAACGTCCTTGGCTATAATCCTAGCATCTAACCCTTGGTTACAATCTATTCTGATACCAAGCCTTGCCGTTTCCTCTAATTGCTGTAACCCAAAATCATGTGCCAAGATATTATTGTCAAGCAACACCAAATCCTTTTGACCGTTCCAAAACTCTCTCACTTCCGCATGTTGTCTTATTTTACCCTCTTTATGTGGCACAACACACCATGGACATTTGTTTGGACACCCACGTGTAACAAATCCCATTGCATAATCTACTCCGTATAAATCGTAATCAGGGTATATATGCTCAACATCATCTGGTAAAACTTTAGAATAATCCTTGTATCCAGTTCCGCCTTTTGATATCTCTTGTGCGTTATAACACATATAATCATCATCGGTGAATGTAAATACCTTACTCATATATAATTTATCGTAAGACCCGAACATATCACCCCACTCAACTTTGTCACCTTGTTTTTTATGCCAAGCAGACAATTTCATAAGTGCCAGATTTGGGAAATTATGCCCATCAACATCAACTATCCCAATATTCATATAATATCTCCTTTACAACTACATACTCCACCTTATAGCATAAGCTATCAAGCACTTTGTTTCATTTATTTACAAAATTTTTCCGTTGAAGATTCGATAGTTGTGGACAACAAAACCACTCCCGTCCTCAAAGATATCTGCAAAGCCGTGGTTCCACTTGTTTAACGGCATATACTGGGGATGGAGGTCGCATAGACTGCCTAC
>JAKPKF010000051.1 GCA_029553845.1 bacterium
CTGAAGCTCTTATGCCTGAAGCTATTCGTAACCCTATGGTAGCTGCTAGGTGGGCTAGTGAGGGAGTTAGATCTCCTTCCCTGGAGAATGTTATTCCTAAGGAAAATATTACCGGATCTGATATAGCGTTAAAGAGCTTAGGTCTTTCTCCCTCTAGGGTAACTAAAGCTTACGAGCTAGAGAACACCGAGAAGTTTATGGTTGACAAGATCAGAAAGAGGAACTCTAAAGCTAACTGGAGTGTAGCTAAAGCTCTCTTTGAGGATATGAGCAGCAACGGTAATTCAGTACAGGATGTACTCGATCAGATAGATCAGCATAATTCTAACGTAGAAAAGATGGAGGACTTCATTAGGCTAGATCCTACAGCTATTAAAGATTATGTCAGATTGATGATAGATCCTAAGTCGGTAGAAATAAAGAAAGTGCCGAAGATAGGCAGGGAGGGCTACCTGGAAAGACAGGAGCTTTACCAGTAAGGGGGGAAAATGGAAGTCACTTTTACTCAGATATTTTCAGTTGTAGCGTATTCCGTAATAGGTGTTATTTCTTACCTTATTGCGAGAACTATAAAGAGTATAGACGAGAACCAAAAAAGTATGTGTGAGGAATTAAAGAATATCGCTTTAAAGGTAGCTCAGTTAGAAGCAGAGCACAAGATCTATACTCATCATAACTTCAATCACAATCAATAAACAAAATTAAGAGAAGATAGTAGAGGGGGTAGGTTATTTCATCCTCAGTATAAAAAGCTGACCCCTACCCTCTCAATTCTTAAAGAGGTAAGCGTAATGTCCTTCAGAGAAATTAACTCAGAAGGTTTAGAGATAATCAAAACTTATGAGGGTCTTGAGCTTGAGAGATATAAATGCCCTGGAGGAGTATGGACTATAGGGTACGGAAATACATCTAATGCTATGAAGTTTAGAAAGATTACTAAGGAGCAAGCTGAGGATTTCTTGCAGGAAGATCTGCATGAAGTTTATAGGTATCTAAGTTTAATCACTAGGAATATTCCTCTTAATGGTAATCAATGGAGCGCTTTAGTGTCTTTCGTCTTCAACATTGGCATAGGAGCTTTTATAAACTCTACCATGTTGAGGAAATTAAAAGCTCTAGACTACGAAGGAGCCTCTAGAGAGTTTGGGAAGTGGGTTTACTCTAAAGGAAAGAAGCTAGACGGACTCATTAAGAGGAGAGAAGCAGAGCGTAGTTTGTTTTTAAAGGAAGAAGTTACAGATGGAAAAGAGTGAACAGCAAAGAAATGTTGAAGGATTAGCTGAGAGAGACGATAGAGGGAAGAAGTTAGTTGTTACTCGAACCTTTTATTGGGATTGGGATGACTCCCTATTCCGTATGTTTAAAAAGATCTTCTGTAAGGAGGACAAGTAAAATGAGTTTTACAGCAAAAATTAAATTGGTACTTAGTAAAATTTGGGATTTCCTTGAACCCTTTATAAAGATATTCCTTAGTTCTACCGGACAGATCTTGGGAGGGGTAGCTCTCCAGGTAGTAGCTGACATAGCTAAGGATACCTCTATAGTTTCCGATGAGGATAAGAGAAAAGCTGCTTTCGATAAAATTGTAGTTGATCTTAAA
>JAKPKF010000334.1 GCA_029553845.1 bacterium
TGTAGTTTGTGTATTAATCCTTTTATAGAATCATATTTTGGCCACTTTGAAGCAGGGCGTTTTGTCGCTGATGAATGGAACGATCAAGTTGTATATCATCGTCAATATTTACTTGATGGATATGCGCCACCAGAAATCATAGTAGATTTCGTCATGTGGATGCAACAAAATAACCTCTGGCTTCCATGGATGGGTGAATTTGATCAGATTGCCCTTGTTAGATCTAATGTGGGAGAGGCTTGATCTATTGATAATTACAATCGACACACGGGAGCCACAAGAAATCCGCAATTATATTAAGAAGAAATTCAACAAAGTCACCATTAAGGAGGCTGCTCTAAAAGAAGGCGACATTTTAATTGAGTGTGAGAATGACAAAAATACAAAGGTATTGGTCGAAAGGAAGCGAGCATCTGACCTCTATGGGAGTGTTTTCGGTTCTAAAGGCCATGCAGCGCGATTTCCATCACAGTGTGCCCGACTTACAACTCATCAATGTAATAGCGTGGTAGTGTTACTAATTACAGATTCAGTTAGAGACTTCGTTGATGATATGTGGAAATATAAAAAGATGAAAGTTGATGCTGATGTATTTGATAGTATCATTGCCAGTGTGATGACTAGGTATAATATCCGGGTGCTTGTAAATCCTGACAAGTATAAGGGTATCGAACAGGCCATCAGAGTAGGTATCAAGGTATGTGAAGGTAACTTGGACTTGGTTGCTCACCGTAACTGTGATGCTTTAATTGCACGGTTCCTGAATATCACCATGACCCAATGGCGTGCTATCCGAGAAGTTTATGGAACTGACCTTACGTACATCGCAGGTGCAGATCTATCCTGCGTGAAAGGTATTGGTAAAGTCAAAGAAAAACGTATCAAGGAACTCCTTGTTGGTAAGTCTGCAGACTGGATGGACTAGATCTATCCATTACATTTCTATACTTGTGAGTAGTATATCTAATAATGAAGTGGACCACCGATGATGAAAAGTTATTGTCCAAGTTATATTTGATCAACCGTAAGACTGCCCCTGAAATTGCACAAATTATGTCACGTGACAAAGGTGCTGTAAGAGCAAAGATCACTAGAATGTCATTAACATCATGCGTTGCTTGTAATTATATACAATTAGATTGAGCCCAACTCAACAAATAGTAATCCCACTACTTTTATATAACTGTAAATTGAACATGTAATCGAGGTCGAATTTTTTGGAGGAGAGTCCTGATATCATGCAACTGGTTCTTGATGAGATGCAATCTCGTGGAACCTATAAATATGAAACGTATGCACCATACTATGTGTGTTCCTATGCTATGCATGCATTTAATATCATGAATCAAGGACGTAAAGTCTACTGGGAAAGTAAAAAGCTACCAAACCTCAGGCTCCACATTGTGTTTGTTGCTCCTCCAGGTGGTATGAAATCATATTTTTTAAGCCAGATGGGTGGTGATGATTACTCAATATTCAATAATGTTAATTACACCATGAATATGAAGTCCAATATGAATGAAGCAACTTTTGTTGGGTCTTATGTTCAACAGCAAAATCGTTATGTTGAGCGAGTAGGTGAGGCCCGTAGGCACTCCCATGACTTCATCCTTATTGACGAGTTTAAAGCCCTGATGGATGCATTGAAATCTAACTTTAACAGCCAGTTCGGAACTCAGTTATTGAATGGTCTGGATCATGGAAACCTTGCAAAAGACGTTGTGGGTGGACCAACTATCTCATATAAAACTTATTTCACTCTATGGGGAGGTATTCAGCCTGCGAAGTTTGACTTGACTAGTGGACTTGGCCGCCGATTGTGTTTCCTCCTCAATATACCAACAAAAGATCAAAAGAAACGTTTAGGTGAAGCAATCTGGGAATCTCGTAATAAGAGACCTGATACCGATCACGTTCAAACATTAAGCGAAACAATCAATAATTGGTCATCTACATTTGATCAAGTAAACCGTATTGATTATGATCATAGTGTCTTCGAACTATACAGTGAGTTGGACATTGAACCATACATGTATACCTGTTATGATCGGCTGATCCTTGGATATCATTTAGCAAAGGGACATATCGAATCAAATATGTGCTTGGATATCGAAGACAAAGATTTATACAACCTCATCATGCAGGAATACAAATGGCGTATGGATATTGATAGAGGTCCAGATCTAATACAGGTAGCCAATCTAATCAAAGAGTATGGCTTTCAGGATGAAGACGAGCCCGATAAATGGTACATCAAAGTTGCAACACTCAATACTGTATGTCATACGTGCCAAATGAGTATTGCTAATATCCATGAAAAGATTGAAGAAATGAAAAAGTACGGTATGGTGAGCGTTGTAACGAAGGGCTTACTATGCTTAGAGGGTGTCTAAAGTCGTGTTGTCTACTACAAATATAATTGTTGAGCGTGTATAACTAAATGGGACTTGTCAATATCCACGATAAGTATTTATTTGAATTAGCCGCTAGGGATATCAACCCAACACAATTCATTCAACAATTACTCGACCAGCATTTCGAACCATGGAAGTATGTTGAGTATGAGAATGAGATAATTGAGCGAGCATTAGAGCGACTCGAACCAACCGATGAAGAGTTAGAGATCGTAAAGAAGTATCTATCCTATGAATTGTTACGAGATTTTAAAAAACGAATGAAGCTCCGTTATGATCGTTCATTGCCTATGTTTTCATTAGAATACTACATGAAGCGACTCTCGATTGCAATCGTGGAGCGTAATTTCAAACAAGACATAATCGAGAAATACTACAGTGAGTTAATCCACGAGATCCGTAAGAAGGATCCAGACTTCAACTTGCGTACTTACATGGATAATATGCTACGGTTGCGGTACTTGCC